>NZ_JBEPDU010000003.1:0-215909 GCF_040300525.1 Saccharopolyspora sp. NPDC000359
TGTCACATGCGGTGCGGGGCGGCGGACCTTCCCGCCCGGCGTTCGGGCGCGGTCCGGCGCCCGGCGGGGGCGGCACCGGGGTGTACGAGGTCGGCAGGTCGACCTTGCGCCCGCTGTCGGCCGAATCGTCCGAATCCCCGCTCAGCCGCTTGGACAGCAACGAGCCGTCGTCATCGTCGTCGTCGAACGACGGCGTCCACGCGCCGGTGCGCTCCTGCGCCGACTCGCCCTCGGGCCACTTCGCGGGCACCGCGGGCTGCTGCTGGGTCTCCTGCGCGTCCGGGTTACCGCCCGGCCACTGCTGGTTCGGCGGGCGCTGCGGCGGCGGAGGCGGCGGGGGGCCCTGCCGCGGGCCGGGCCGCGGTTCCTCGCTCGGCCACGCCGGACCGCCCGGACCAGGCGGTGGTCCGGGGCGCTGCGGCGGGCGCGCCTGGTCACCGGGGCGCGGCGGACCGGGGCGCTGGGGCGGGGGTGGCGTGCCACGACCGTCGGGCTGGGGCTGCCTTGAGTGGCGGCCTGGGGAGTGGTCGTCACGCTCGTCGTTCACGAGTGGGCCTCCAGGACTTGGCGCCGGGGCGACGCCGGGTGATGCGTTACGTCGGGGTTGCGCCGCACCGGGCGCGCGGCCGTGTTCGGGGGCACGACCGGGTTCACTCCGCCGCAGTCTTGCGCCGGGAACGCCGCTCGTTCAAGCCGCCGGTTCCCAGGACGTACGACTGCACCAAGTGGTTCCAATTACATGTGCGGCATACCTCTACGACGTGGACGGTGAACTCCTCGTGCACGGCGGCCATCCGGTCCAGCTCCTCAGGTGCCCGCGCCGAACCCGACGCGTGCTTGAGGGCGTCGCCGAAGACCCAGGAGACCAGGGTCAACGGCTCCTTCCTGCAGACCGGGCAGGTCACCCCGCTCGGTTCGCCGTGGAACTTCGCCGCCCGCAGCAGGTACGGGTCGGCGTCGCAGACCTCCATCACCCCGACGCGGCCAGCGTGGACCTGCGCGAGCAGCGCCCTGCGCTGCAACGCGTAGTCGACCACTTGCCGTTGGGTCCGCACGACCACAGGGTACGTGTCGGTGACGACTCCTCCATGCGCCGTTCAGGGCAGGCGCACCCACCGACCGCCACGTGCAGTGACGACGGCCACCTCAGCGCCGCTCGATCGTGGTCGCCGATATATCGGCGCGATATACTCCGCCGGGTGGCCTAGGCGGCGGCGCGCACGGCGCGCAGTCCGGTTCCGCACGAGGCCGCCGGTGATTTCGGCCGAGGAGGTGCGATGCTCGAACTCGCCGTGCTCGGACTCCTGCACGAGGCCCCGATGCACGGCTACGAGCTGCGGAAGCGGTTGCACGGCACACCCGGTGCCTTCCGCGCGCTGTCCTGCGGATCTTTGTACCCGACGTTGCGCAGGCTCCTGCGCGCCGGACTGATCGAGGAACAACCCGAGGAGTCCGACGCGCGCGGGTGGGGGCGGCGGGCCCGCCGCGTGTACCGGATCACTTCGGCCGGCGAGTTCCGCTTCACCGAGCTGGTCGGCGACTGCGGGCCGCAGGCGTGCGACGACACCGCGTTCGGCGTGCACATGGTGTTCTTCTCCCGCACCCCGGCCGAGGCGCGGCTGCGGATCCTGGAGGGTCGGCGCCGCCGCGTCGAGGAGCGCCGGGAGGGCCTGCGCAGCGCGCTGGCGCAGGACGACCGGTTCGACCGCTACACGCGGGAGCTGCACCGGCTCCGCCTGGACCACAGCGAGCACGAGGTTCGCTGGCTCGACGAAATCATCGAACACGAACGCGCCGAGCAGGCCGCTGCGGCGCGCGAGCAAGAACTGCAAGGACACGACAGATGACCAAGAAGGAGGGCCCTGCCATGGGCGGAGATCGGCCCGGTCGTACGGTGCGAGTGGCGATCGTCGGCGTCGGGAACTGCGCGGCATCGCTGGTGCAGGGCGTCCACTACTACGCCGATGCCGACCCGGGCAGCCGGGTACCCGGCCTGATGCACGTCGAGTTCGGCGAGTACCACGTGCGCGACGTCGAGTTCGTGGCGGCGTTCGACGTGGACGCGAAGAAGGTCGGCCGGGACCTCTCCGAGGCCATCGTCGCGAGCGAGAACAACACCATCAAGATCGCCGACGTGCCGCCGCTGGGCGTCACCGTGCAGCGCGGTCACACCCTCGACGGCCTGGGCCGCTTCTACCGGGAGACCGTCGAGGAGTCCGACGAGCAGCCGGTCGACGTCGTGCAGGCGCTCACCGACGCCCAGGTCGACGTGCTGGTGTCCTACCTGCCGGTGGGCTCGGAGGAGGCCGACAAGTTCTACGCGCAGTGCGCCATCGACGCCGGGGTGGCGTTCGTCAACGCGCTGCCGGTGTTCATCGCCTCCGACCCCGAGTGGGCGCAGAAGTTCACCGACGCGGGCGTGCCGATCGTCGGCGACGACATCAAGTCGCAGGTCGGGGCGACCATCACCCACCGGGTGCTGGCCAAGCTGTTCGAGGACCGCGGCGTGCACCTGGACCGCACGATGCAGCTCAACGTCGGCGGCAACATGGACTTCCTGAACATGAAGGAACTGGAGCGGCTGGAGTCGAAGAAGACCTCCAAGACGCAGTCGGTGACCTCGCAGGTGGACCGGGACCTGGGCAAGCGCAACGTGCACATCGGCCCGTCGGACTACGTGCCGTGGCTGGACGACCGCAAGTGGGCCTACATCCGCCTGGAGGGCCGCGCCTTCGGTGACGTGCCGCTGAACCTGGAGTACAAGCTCGAGGTCTGGGACTCGCCGAACTCGGCGGGCATCATCATCGACGCGATCCGCGCGGCCAAGATCGCCAAGGACCGCGGCATCGGCGGCCCGATCCTCTCGGCGTCCTCCTACTTCATGAAGTCCCCGCCGGAGCAGTACTCCGACTCCGCCGCCTACCAGGCGGTCGAGGACTTCATCGCGGGCGGGACCGACCGCTGACCCGATCGGGGCACTGGAGGAGGGCACCTCTCGTCGGCTGAGTCGGCGAGGGATGCCCTTCATCCCGGTCGAGGGTCAGTGCTGTAGTTGCTGCTCTGCTCTGGCCAGGACCGAGTGGACCGGGGCGTGGCCGTCGGTGGTGACCCAGGACACCCGGAGGCCCGGGCGGACCCGTCGGCGGCCGATGCGCATCGGCCAGCCCGCCACCTCGCGGGCCTGCTCGGCGATCGCCTCGCCGGTGCCGCTCGGGTGCTCGGCGACCACCGCGAACTCGTCACCGCCGTAGCGGGCCACGGTGTGCTCGTCGGCGAGCCCCTCCCGCAACCGCCCGGCCAGCGTGGTCAGCAGGTCGTCGCCGCGGTCGAAGCCGTGCTCGGCGTTGAACCGCGCCAGCTGGTGCACGTCGACCAGCACCAGCGTGGACAGCGTGCCGCGGCTGCGCGCCCGCACCAGCGACTGCTCCAGGCGGTCCAGCAGCAGGACTCGACCGGGCAGCCCGGTCAGCGGGTCCAGCAGGCCGCGGCTGTGCGGGACGTCGGTGTGCACCGGTTGCAGCAGGATCAGCACGCGGCTGCGGCCCTGCACCCGCACCGCGTGGTAGTCCGCCCAGATGCGGCTCAGCGGCTGGCCGCTGCGGGCGATCACCATCGGGGTGGACAGCGGGGAACCGGCGCGCAGCACCTGCCCGGCCAGCTCCGCCCAGTCCGGCATCGCCGCGCCGGTCTCGTCGCGCAGGTGCCAGCCCGCGGGCCGGGCGCCGGTGAGCAGGTCGGACTTGGCCAGCTGCATGAGCTCAGCGGCGACGTCGTTGGTGGCCAGCACCTGACCGCGCTCGTCGGTGAGCAGCACACCGATGTTGAGCCCGCTGATGTTGTCGTCCCACACCGACGCCAGCTGAGCTGATGCGGCCACGTCGACGACGCTCATTCGGCCCCCTCCTCCCCACCAAACGGAGCAGTCCGTCTGAGCCTCCCCCTCCGGCAAGGCCGTTTTCAAGAGCACAGCGGCCACCCGTAATGGTGGTATTCACGCAGGGCAGATAACGCTCAGTCAGCTCCTGGCGATCCACTTCTCGAAGGTTCACCTCGCCGATCGGCCCTTGATGATTCGAGCAGGTGAAACATCCGCAGTGGTGCCGGTCCCAAACGGCCCCCGCGTCGACCCCCACCGGCCCCCGGATCTCTACGCTGTCCGGGGGCGACTGCTCAGGCGAGGAGGACGGACGAATGCCGGTGACCGGGAGCGCGCGAACCCCGCTGGCGGACCGGTTGCGCGAGCATCGTGCGCTGCTGGCGGTCATCGCGGTCGCCGAGCTGATCGCGATCGTGGTCGTGTCGACGGTGAACACCCACGACCACATCGACGGCGAGGTGTACCGGCTGGGCGCGCAGGCGCTGCTGGGCGGGCGCGACCTCTACAACAACCTGCCCGCGACCGAGTCCGGGCTGATGCTGCCGTTCATCTACCCGCCGTTCGCGGCGATCCTGTTCGCCCCGCTGGCGCTGGTGCCCAAGGCCGCCTCCACGGCGGTGATCATGCTGGTCAGCCACCTCGCGCTGCTGACGACGCTGTACGTGGTGCTCAGGGCCGCGCCCTTCCTGCGGGCGCACCAGGAGCGGGTGCTGCTGGTCACCGCGGCGGTGCTCCCGCTGGCCACGATCAGCGAGCCGGTGCTGGAGACCATCACCTACGCGCAGATCAACATCGTGCTGATGGCGCTGGTCGCGGTGGACTGCCTGTGGCGGGTGGACGGGGCGAAGAAGCTGCCCTACCCGCGCGGGCTGCTGATCGGGCTGGCCGCCGGGATCAAGCTGACCCCGCTGGCGTTCCTGCTGCTGCCGCTGCTGCGCCGGGACGTCCGGATGATCGCCACCGCGCTGCTCACCTTCCTCGGCACCGCGCTGCTGGGCTTCGCGCTGACCTTCGACAACGCCCGGCGCTTCTGGCTGCAGGAGATGTTCGCCAGCAGCAACGTGTCGTTCGGCCCGAAGTTCACCGGGGACGCCTCGGTCTACGCGGGCAACCAGTCGCTGCGCTCGCTGCTGACCAAGATCGGGGTGCCGCAACCGACCCTGGTGCTGGCCACGCTCGCAGTGGTCGTGCTGGTGCTGGCGGTGCTGGGGATGCGGCACGCGGTCCGGCAGCGGGACCTGCCGACCGCGGTGGTGATCAACGGCGTGCTCGGGCTGCTGGTGTCGCCGATCTCGTGGTCGCACCACTGGGTCTGGGCGATCCCGGGGTTGGTGCTGCTGGTCGGCGCGGCGTGGGCGCGGCGGGACTGGGCGCTGCTGCTGGGCGCCGCGCTGATCACCGGGTTCTTCATGATGGGCCCGCACTGGAAGGTGCCGCAGGGCAAGGGCCTGGAGCTGACCTGGAACCTGCCGCAGAACCTGATCGGCAACGCCTACGTCTACTTCGGGCTGGGCTTCCTGCTCTACAACGCGGTCCTGTGGTGGCGCGCCCGGCGCTCCCCCGCCGTCGAGGGCGCCCCGGCGCCCGAACCTCCGCTCACCGCTCAGGCCCGGTAGACGCGAAAAACCGGGGCGGGAGCTCGCGCGCTCCCGCCCCGGTCCCGTCCTCGCGGATCAGATGCGGCTGAAGACGATCGTGTCCGCGTTGTCGAAGCCGCGCGGCGAGCCGTCCTGGGTCAGGCCGGGCAGCGGCAGCGTCTGGTCCTGCACCGCGGTGATGTCCGGCAGGCCGCCGCCGAGCACCGGCAGGGCCATCGCACCGGCGCGCGGCGCCGGGGCCGGGCGCAGCGGGCTCTGGGTGACGAGCTTGTCCACCGGCGTCGCGGCCTGCAGCTCGTCGACGACCTCCACCGCGACCGCCGACCGCAGCGGCGCGTCGGTGAAGCTCACGGTGCGCGGACCCGGGTCCTCCAGCGCGGCGGCGATCCGGTTCACGGTGGGCACCGAGGTCTGCCCGCCGCCGAGCGCGTTGAGGTTGCCGACCACCGGCAGCGGGGCTTGCACGCCCGGGGACTCGCTGCGCGGTGCGGTGCCCGGCGCCTGGCTCAGCTCGACCAGGGACAACCCGCTGAGGTCGGGCACCTCGTTCGCCTTGGCCTGCAGCTCGCCCGGCACCTCCAGCGGCACGAACTCGGCGCGCGGGGTCGGCAGCGGCGCCACCGCGGACAGCGCGTGCACCAGCAGCTCGCCCGGGACGGTGTGCAGCTGGTTGCGCAGGCCCGGCAGCTCGGCGGAGGTCAGGTCCACCTGGTCCGGGGTGAGCAGGCCGCCCGGCGGCGGGGTGAGCACGCCCTCCCACAGCTCGACGATGCCGTTCGCCGGGCCGAAGCCGTCGAAGTAGACCAGGTCGTCGTGCGGGGTCAGCAGATCTGCAGGGACATCCAGGACCGCACCAGCGCGAAACGTCCCCTCGTCGAGGGCGGCCGCACCTCCTCGGATCACCTCGCCGATGGGCCCGGCCCAGCTCAGCGAGCGGTGGAAGCCCTCGGCCGGGGTGACCGGCCGGTTGCCGTCGAACGGCGGCAGGCCCGCCAGCTCCAGCGGGCGGGCGTCCGCCGGGTCGGCGACCCAGCCCGCCAGGTGCAGCGGGGCGACCGGCGGCGCGGTGTGCCAGCCGCGCAGCGCGGGCATCTCCTGGGTCATGTCGTTCTCGATGGCGGGCAGCAGGTCCCGCACCGGGTCCAGGGTGCCGGCCAGCGCCGTCACCTGGTGCGCGGCGCGGGACTCGACGAGCGGCGCGTTCAGCTGCGCGTGCTCGGGGAACAGGTCACCGGCCTGGCAGCGCCCGTCGGCGCCGAGCGCGTTCGCCGCCTCGCCCAGCGGCGAGCTCGAACGCTCCGGGCAGGCCTGATCAGCGGATGCGACGCCGCTGCCGACGGCCAGCATCCCACCGGTGACCAACGCGGCTTGCACACCGCGCTTCGCCCAAGTCTGCATGGATTGCTCCTTCACGAGGTGTCCCCTGCGGGGAGGGATTGCGAGCGCCACGCCGCCGACCGGGTGCGTGAGCGCGGCGGCGGGCAGTTGCGGGAATTGCCTTCGGGGGCGCGCGGCGGGGTGCGCCGCACCAGCGGGGGCCGCGCGCTCAGTCAGGAGTGGTTCCGGGCTGCGGCTCGGGGACGCTGACCAGCGTTCCCGCGAGGTCGCAGGCGGGCGCCCCGGCGAGGGCCGGGACGCGGACCGGCGCGGCTGGGTACCAGCCGAGCGCGGTGGTGTTGTGGTGCGGCCCGTCGGTGGCGCCGCCGCAGCCGGGCGCGCCCGGGGCGGAGGGCAGCACGAAGGGCGCGGAGCGGACCGGGACATCCGGCTGCGCCGGGGGCTCCTCCGGTGCGGGCGCCGCGAACCCCTGCGGTTCGGCCGGACGCGGCGCGGGAGCGGGCTCCGCGGTCCCCGGTGCCGGGTGCTCGGCGGCCGGTGGCGCGGCGAGCGGCGGCTGGACGGGTTCCGCCGGTGGCGGTGGTGGCATTCCCGGACCGCTGTCGGTTGCGGTGTCCGGGGTGCTGGTCTGCGGGGTGGTGACGCCGAGCGCGTCGCTGGCGACCTGCTCGACCTCGGCGGCGGGCTGCTGCAGCACCTCGGTGACCGGTTCGGCCGCGTCGAGCAGCTCCTCGGCCGGGCCGGAGCTGATCAGCCGCAGCGGGTCGAGCCGGGTGAGCGAGAACTCCGTGGGACCAGACCGGCCGGTCTCCGGGGACCCGGCCGCGGCGCGGTCCGCCTCGGCCTCGGCCGCGGGCTGCTCCGCCGCGTCGGCGGGACCGTGGTCGAGCAGCCAAGCCGCGGAGGTTCCGGCCACCGTCGCGCCCGCCACCACGAGCGCACGGCCGAGCAGCCGCCACGGTCGGGCGGCTCCCATCGTGCGGTCGCGGCCGGACATCTCGGGGCCAGAACCTCCTCGGCTCAGCGGTGACTCCCCACAGGACTCGATCTCCTGCTTGCCGTGGCGCACTCTCTCAGGACAACCGCCGCAGGCGTAAGCGCTGGGCGACAGCTTCGCTACATCGTGTTACTGCTGTACGCGGGTTGTTGCGGGCTGTGGTCACCTGCCCCTCGGTGGTCGCGGTCGGCGCTACGGTGATGGGGTGAACGACCTCAAGATCGCCGAACGGGACGATGCGGCCAGGGCGATCCCGCGCGTGCTGCGGGTTTCTGCCGCGCTGAGCTGGCGGGTGCTGGTAATCCTTGGCGCGGTGTACGTGCTCGGCCTGGTCATCGGGCGGATCTACGTCGTCGTGATCCCGGTGGCCATCGCGATGCTGCTGTCCGCGCTGCTGGCCCCGGTGGTGGCCGGGCTGGCGCGGCGCGGCGTGCCGCGCGCGCTGGCGACCGCGCTGGTGCTGGTCGGCGGGCTGGCCGTCGTCGGCGGGGTGCTCACCTTCGTGATCAGCGCGTTCATCGAGGGCTTCCCGGACCTGCAGCGGCAGGTCATCGCCTCGCTCACCGCGCTCAAGGTGCAGCTGGCCGAGGGCCCGCTGCACATCAACGACGCCCAGATCGACAACTACCTGCAGCAGGCGCAGGACTGGCTGCAGGCCAACCAGGCGATGCTGACCAGCGGTGCGCTGTCCACCGCGGGCACCTTCGGCAACTTCCTGACCGGCCTGGTGCTGGCGCTGTTCACGCTGATCTACTTCCTGCACGACGGCCGCCGGGTGTGGCTGTTCGTGATCAAGCTGGTCCCGGGGCACGTCCGGCACAAGGTGGACGTGGCGGGCTGCCGCGGCTTCGAGTCGCTGGTCGGCTATGTGCGGGCGACCGCGCTGGTGGCGGTGGTCGACGCGCTGGGCATCGGGCTGGGCCTGGTGATCTTCGGGGTACCGCTGGCGATCCCGCTGGCCGCGCTGGTGTTCCTCGGTGGTTTCGTGCCGATCGTCGGCGCGGTGGCCTCGGGCTCGGTGGCGGTGCTGGTCGCGCTGGTGACCAAGGGCTGGGTGACCGCGCTGATCGTGGTCGGCGTGGTGCTCGTGGTGCAGCAGGTGGAGGGCAACATCCTGCAGCCGCTGCTGCTGGGCCGCGCGGTGCGGCTGCACGCGCTGGCCGTGGTGCTGGCGATCAGCATCGGCGCGGTGGTCTCCGGCATCGTCGGCGCCCTGCTGATGGTCCCCCTGGTGGCGGTCCTCAACGCCTCGATTCGCTCCCTGGTCGACGAGGAGGAAGAACCCGCAACCCCCGAGCAACCCCCCGCCGAGGAAACCCCGGACCCCCCGGAAACCGACGAAGAACCCGAACCCACCCCCACCCCCGACCGCTGACCCCCAGCACCCCACCAACCGGCACAGGACCCGAGCGCCAGGCGCCGAGCGACCGCGCAGTTTCAATTGAAACTGCGATCTCCCCTGGGTGCGGTTCCCAGTTTCAACTGAAACTGCGGCCTCCCGCGGGCGGCAGGGGGTGCAGTTGCCACTGGAACTTGGCCTCCCGTGGACGGGTGGGGGTGCAGTTTCAATTGAAACTGCGGATCCGCGTGGGTGCTGAGCGCAGTTTCAATTGAAACTGCGGGTTGGATGCGGGAGCCGAGTTGGTTCGGGGTGGGCCGACTGGGTGCTGGTGTTGGTGTGGTTTCGGCGGACGTCGTGGGTTGGTCAGGCGAGGGTGACGGCGTTGCGGCCTGCCGACTTCGCCGCGAGGAGGGCCGCGTCGGCCGCGATCAGCAGGTCGGGGAGCTGGTAGCCGAAGCGGGTCGTGGTGGCCACGCCGATGCTCACCGTCAGGTCGTCGATCTCGCGGAGCTGCCCGCCGGTGTCCCGGGCGGGCACCGACAGCGCCGCCGTCGAGCGCCGGATCCGGTCGGCCACCGCGCAGGCCAGGTCCGCGCCGGTCGCGGGCAGCAGCACCACGAACTCCTCGCCGCCGAACCGGCCGACCACGTCCTCCCGCCGGACGCTGCTGCGCAGCATCATCGCGACGGCGGCCAGCACGGTGTCCCCGGCCAGGTGGCCGATCTCGTCGTTGACCCGCTTGAAGTGGTCCAGGTCGAGCACCAGCAGCGAGACCGCCTGGTTGCGGGCCTGCGCGCGGGCCAGCTCGGTGCGCGCCAGGCGCTCCCAGTGGGCCACGTTGGCCAGCCCGGTCTTGGCGTCGTGCTGCGCCGAGCGCCGCCACTGCGGCAGCTGCCCGGCCAGGTCCAGCAGCACCATCGGCGGACCGGCGAGCAGCGCGCTCGTCGGCTCGCGGCTCATCGCCACCGCCAGCAGCCCGCCGAGGCTCGCCGCGACGATGCCCAGGAGCACGTCGATCGGTTCGCCGAGCACGTGCTGCCGCGGCGCCTCCGGGTTGCGCAACCGGAGCCCGACGGCGACCAGCAGCGCGCGCACCAGCAGCAGGACCGCCCCGGCCAGCACGAACTGCACTGCGCCCCACGAGGGTTCCGCCCAGCCGATGGCGAGCCGCGCGGACAGCGTCGCGATCGTGGTCGCCGCCGTGGTGAACAGCCAGCGGTGCAGCTCCGGGCGGCCGTCGAGGACCCCGTGCAGGGTCGGCCCGAGCAGCAGGAGCACCAGCAGGTTGGGCGGCAGGACGAGGATCCCGGTGGCCAGGTAGGCGATGTGCAGCGTCCACGGGTTGCGCCGGACCTGGCGCTTGACGTTGATCGACACCGAGGTGACGACGATGACCGTGCCTGAGATGGCGGCCAGCATCACGAAGCTCAGCAGGTCCTGCTGGCGGGCGTCGCGACTGGTGCCGACCACCAGCGCGATCAGGACCAGCGCCACCGCCTGGACGGACAGCACGTAGGCGATCGCCGCGGGCCTGAGTCGCCACAGCAACCAGTCGCCCATCCGATCACCTCCCGTGCGCAGCCTTGCACAGCGAGTGGTTCGGGTGGTGTCCGCCACCCGGATGCCGGGTGATCATCGTCATGAAGCCGAGACCATCCGGCCCAACACCAACGCGGCACACCCTTCTCGGTGATCACAAACACTCAGCGTGGTCGATCCGGCGGTCTCCGCGAACCGTCCGGTACGGCAGGATGGGCCGCTGGGAAGGAGCGAACTTGGACAGTCCGCCGTCGAACGAACCGCGGGTGACCGACGGTCGCTCGCCGCTCTGGCGCGGGCACAACGTCTTCCGCGTCGTGACGTTCCTGTACGCGTGCGCCTGGGTCGCCGCCCAGTACCACGAGTACCAGCGGGCCTGGCTCGCCATCGTGGTCATCGTGCTGATGGGCGTGTGGACCGCGTTCACCGTCTGGCGCTACTCGAAGCGGAGCGGGCGCACCAACCTGCTCGTCGCGATGGACCAGGTCGTGGTGACCACGCTGTTCATGAGCAACGAGTTCATCCTCACCGAGGAGCAGATGGCGGCCAGCGACCCGACGGTGGTCACCGCCTGGCACCCGACGATGATCACCGCGGCCGCCGCGCAGTGGGGCATGCCCGGTGGGCTGGTCACCGGGGTCTTCGCGGCCGGCTGCAACTTCCTGCTCCGCTGGAAGACCAGCCCGGACATGGCGCTGGACACCGTGCTGCTGATCGGCGTGGGCACGGTTATCGGGATCGCCGCCAGCAGTGCCCGCGACACCACTGCGCGCCTGGCCCGCGCGCTGCGCGCGGAGGCCGCGACGGCCGAGCGCGAGCGGCTGGCCCGCGACATCCACGACAGCGTGCTGCAGGTGCTGGCGCGGGTGCGCCGCCGCGGTGGGGAGCTGGGCGGGGAGGCCGCCGAGCTGGCGAAGTTGGCCGGGGAGCAGGAGATCGCGCTGCGCGCGCTGGTCGCCACCACCCCGCAGGAACCCACCGAGAACGGCGAGACGGACCTGGCCGCGCGGCTGCAGGTGCTGCGCACCGGGCGGATCCACGTGTCGGTGCCGGGCAACCCGGTGCTGCTGGAGGAGCCGTTGTGCTCGGAGCTGTTCGCCGTGGTCCGCGAGTCGCTGGCCAACGTCGACAAGCACGCCGGGCCGGATGCCCAGGCCTGGGTGCTGCTGGAGGAGCTGCCGGACGAGGTCGTGCTCAGCGTCCGCGACGACGGGCCGGGCATCCCCGAGGGCCGGCTCGACGAGGCGGCCGCCGAGGGGCGGCTCGGGGTGGCCAAGTCGATCCGCGGTCGGGTGGCCGGTCTAGGTGGCACGATCACCTTGGACACCGAGCCCGGCGAGGGGACCGAGTGGGAGATCCGGGTTCCCCTGCCCGTTGCCAAACCGGCCAAGCGCCGCAGAGGAGGAGAGCGATGAGCGAGCCGCCCGTGTCCGTGATGGTCGTCGACGACCACCCGATGTGGCGCGACGGGGTTGCCCGCGACCTGACCGAGCGCGGCTTCGAGGTGCAGGCCACCGCCAGCGACGCCGCGTCCGCGCTGCGCATCGCGCGGACCGTCAAGCCCGACGTGGTGCTGATGGACCTCAACCTGGGTGACACCTCCGGGGTGACCGCGACGCTGCAGATCACCCAGGAAATCCCGGGCACCCGGGTGCTGGTGCTCTCGGCCAGCGGGGAGCACAGCGACGTGCTGGAGGCGGTCAAGGCGGGCGCGTCGGGGTACCTGGTCAAGTCTGCTTCGGCGGAGGAGTTGGTGGACGCGGTGCAGCGCACGGCCGCCGGGGACGCGGTGTTCACCGCTGGGCTGGCCGGGCTGGTGCTCGGGGAGTACCGGCGGATGGCGATCACCCCGGACTCGGAGACGCAGGCCCCGCAGCTGACCGACCGGGAGACCGAGGTGCTGCGGCTGGTCGCGAAGGGCATGACGGCCCGGCAGATCGCCAAGAAGCTGGTGATCTCGCACCGCACGGTGGAGAACCACGTCCAGTCCACCCTCCGCAAGCTCCAGCTGCACAACCGGGTGGAGCTGGCCCGCTACGCGATCGAGCACGGCCTCGACCAAGAGGCGTAGGCCACCCGCAGAGCGCGTTCGCGCTGGTCACGAGCCCCGCAGCCGATCATCGGCGTGCGGGGCTTCTCATTGGGTGAGGGGTTTCCGGTGTGGGATTTTCCGGATTCACCCGATCCATCTAGGAAAGCTCTTGTCCGGACCGGGTTTCCCCTGGTCGGGTGCAGAACACGCAGCGTCATCGCTGGACCGGGCGGCGGGGTGGCGACTCCGCGTGACGCGCTGGTGACGGCCCGGTGACGGGTCTCTGGCGTACTCGTCTGCAGCGGCTGAGCCGCAGTCGAAATTCCGTCGAACGAACAGGAGCACACCATGTTCGAGACCCACGAGTTCGCTGAACTGCTGCCCGAGCGCAAGGCCCTGGGCGGCTGCTGGTGGGACAGCCTGGGCGACATCGACCAGGACCTCGACGTCGACCAGGACGTCGACGTGGACGTTGACAACGACTCCTTCGCCGGTGACGTGGACGTGACGGCGTTCAACAACGCCAGCGTTGACCAGAGCGCCAACTGACTTGCAGTAGCTGATGAGTTCCGGGCCGCTCACCGCTGCTGCGCGCGGTGAGCGGCCCGGGTCCACATCCACGGAGGAGAAGGACATGCACGAACTCGAGCTGTCGAGCCAGTCCGTCGAGCTCCTGCCCACGCGCGAGGCGCTCAGCGGCGGCGGGTTCGGCGTCGGCGACATCGCCATCGTCAACCAGTTCAACATCATCATCGCGATCAACATGGGCGGCGACATCGCGCAGGACATCGAGGCCAGCAACATCGCCGACATCAACTTCAACCACTGACGAGCCGCCAGGCCGGGAGCGGAGCAACCCGTTCCCGGCCAGCTGCTCGCCCTGACCACGCCGGTGCGCGCGACCGCCGCGCGCCCGGGAGCCCGCCCCCGGGCGGGCTCAGGAGGGTGTCATGTCAGAAGTTTCCGACGTCGAGGCCGTGGACTCGACGGATGAGAACGCCGTTCCCCGGCTCGTCGACGGCGTGGCGCTGCTGGGCGAGTACGAGGGCGGCGGGTACGAGGAGCCGCGCTACCTGGTGTCGCGGGCCGACGGGCAGATGGTGCTGGTGTCGCCGCTGCTGCACGAGGTGGCGAGCCGGTTCGACGGGCAGCGGACCCTGCGCGAGGTCGCCGAGCGGGTCAACGAGGACCTGGGCGCGGAGCTGTCCGCCGCGGACGTGGCGTTCCTGGTGGACCGGAAGCTGTACCCGATGGGCATCGCGACCACGTCCGAGCCGCTGCCCGACCCGCCCCGCTCCGACCCGCTGCTGTCGCTGGTGTTCAACACCCAGCTGCTGCCGCCCGGTTTCGTCCGGGTCGCGGCGGCGGTCTTCGCGCCGTTCTACCGGCCGCCGGTGATCGCGCTGATGCTGTGCCTGTTCGTCGGCGTGGACGTGTGGCTGGTGATGTCCGGCGGCATCGACGCGGCGTTCCACCGGTCGGTCGGCGACCCGGTCCTGATGCTGACGCTGATGGCGCTGTGGGTCTTCGCGACGATGTTCCACGAGTTCGGCCACGCCGCCGGGTGCCACTACGGCGGCGCCCGACCGGGCGGGATCGGGGTCGGCATCCTGGTCCTCTACCCGGCGTTCTACACCAACGTCACCGACGCCTACCGGCTCGACCGGCGCGGGCGGCTGCGCACCGACCTGGGCGGGATCTACTTCAACGCGATCTTCATCGTGGCCATGTTCGGGCTCTACCAGGTGACCGGGATCCCGGCGCTGGTGGTGTTCATGGTGCTCAACCACCTGCAGATCCTCCAGCAGCTGCTGCCGCTGCTGCGGCTGGACGGCTACCTGATCCTGGGCGACCTGGTGGGGGTGCCGAACCTGTTCGCGTTCGTGGGCCCGGTGTGGCGCCGGATGCGCGGCAAGCCGGTGGACGAGAGCGCGGCGATGCACCAGGCGCTGCGGCCGCGGGTGCAGCTGCTGGTCACGGCCTGGGTGCTGATCGTGGTCCCGCTGCTGATCATCGCCTTGACGCTGCTGCTGATCCGGCTGCCGTTCTACCTGGCGACCGGGACGGCGAAGGCCGTCGAGTACGGCAACGTCGCGCTCAGCGCGGGTGGGCACGGCAACGTCGGGATCCTGCTACTGGCGATCCTGTCGATGCTGATCCTGCTGGTGCCGTGGGTCGGCGGCACCGCGTTCGCGATCCGGACGGGTCGGCGGATCGCGAAGGCCGTGCGCAAGGCGCGGGCGCGGCGCAAGCCGACGGCCCGGCACCGCAAGCACTCCGGACGGTGGCGCCCGCCGACGGCGGCGTGAGTCCGGTTCCGAAGGGGGGAGGGCGAGCTCCGGTACCGCGTGGCGGCGCCGGGGTTCGTCCCTTTCGCGCGCGGGTCACCCACCTGCGGCAACAGGGTCTTAGGTCACGTTGCGTAGTGCCGTAACAGCCGACTGGGACCCCCCGATGGGAGCGGGTGTGGGCTTCCCGGTCCTGGTTCACGAGACCGGTGGTCGGGAGCCCCGCTTCAGTCCGGTCGAGGGGGGAACGATGAGCGGTGGCACGGTGCAGCCGGTGGAGCGGCGACGGACGCGCACACCAGCGCAGCCCGATCAGCCGTTCCGGCTGACGCTGCTGGGTGGCTGGGAGTTGCAGGCGGGTGGCGAGGCGGTGGCGATGTCCAGCAGCGGGCAGCGCCTGCTGGCCCTGCTCGCGTTGCGCGGACGCACCCAGCGGGACTACGCCGCGGGGATCCTGTGGCCGGAGAGCGACGACCAGAACGCGCTGGCCAACCTGCGGACCACGCTGTGGCGGGTGCGGCAGCGAGCCCGGGGCGCGGTGATCAGCACGCAGCACGAGATCCAGCTGGCCCCGCTGGTGTCGCTGGACATCGACGGCCTGGTGGCCGCGGGCCGCTACCTGCTGGAGGACGGTTCGGGTGACTCACCGGCCGACTGCGCGGAGATCGGGCGCGCGCTGGCGGGCCACGAGCCGCTGCTGCCCGGCTGGTACGACGACTGGGTGCTCACCGAGCGGGAGCGCCTGCAGCAGCTCCAGGTGCACGCGCTGGAGGTCGCGGCCGAGCGGCTGGTGCAGTCGCGGCACCTGGCCAGCGCCCTGGAGATCGCGCAGGCGGCGACCCAGGTGGAGCCGTTCCGGGAGACGGCGCACTGCGCGGTGGTGAAGGTCCTGCTGCAGCAGGCGAACCCGGCGCAGGCGGTCCGCCACTACCGCCGCTACGAGCGGCTGCTGGACCGGGAGCTGGGCATCCGTCCCTCGGACCACCTCCGCGACCTGGTCCGCCCGGTCCTCAGCACCACCTGACGGGCCGCGGCGCGTCCTCGGGGAAATCGAATCCCGGGGGAGACCGCGCCGGGCCCTCCAGCGCTGGCGTGCAACCGCGTGGTCCGCGATTCCGGCGGAAGTCGGACGTCCGTCTTCCGCCGGAATCGCGGATCGGCGGGGTCAGCTGTCGAGGACGGCCTTGACCGCGGCGCGGGCCTCGTCCGGGGCGGCCGCCGCGAGGGCTGCTTCGGCCGCTTCGCGGAAGGTCGGCATCGGGTGCCCGGCCAGGGCCGCGCCGACCGCCGGGACCGCCGCCCCGCCCATCGACAGGCTGGTCACGCCGAGCCCGGCCAGGACACCCGCCAGCAGCGGGTCGGACGCCGCCTCGCCGCACACCCCGACCGGCTTGCCCAGCTCCCGCCCGGCCTCGCCGACCATGGCGATGAGCCGCAGCAGCGCGGGCTGCCACGGGTCGTTGAGCTCGGCCAGCGCCCCGGCCATCCGGTCCGCGGCGAACACGTACTGGGCCAGGTCGTTGGTGCCGATGCTGACGAAGTCGACGGCGGCCAGGACCTCCCGGGCGTTCAGCGCGGCGGCCGGGACCTCGATCATCACCCCGGCGCGGGGCAGGCCCGCCGCGCGGACCCGGTCGGCGAACCAGGCGGCTTCCGCGGCGGTGGCGACCATCGGCGCCATCACCGAGACCTCCGCGCCGGAGTCGGCGGCCGCCCCGGCGATCGCGGTCAGCTGCCGGTCCAGCACGTCCGGCCGGTCGAAGGCGACCCGCAGGCCGCGCACGCCGAGCGCCGGGTTCGGTTCGACTCCCATGTCCAGGAACGCCAGCGGCTTGTCCGCCCCGGCGTCGAGGGTGCGCACGATGACCGGTTTGCCGGCGAACGGCGCGAGCACCTCGTGGTAGGCCGAGCGCTGGGTCTCGACGGACGGTTCGTCGTCGGCCCCGAGGTAGCAGAACTCGGTGCGGAACAGCCCGACGCCCTGCGCCCCGGCCGCTGCCGCGGCGCTCGCGTCCGTGCGCGACCCGACGTTGGCGACCACCTTGACCGGCTCGCCGTCCGCGGTGGCGCCGACGCCGTTCCACTCGGCGGCTGCGGCCCGCTCCGCGGCCTGCACCGGCACGTCCTCGTCGCTGAGCTCGACCGCCCCGCTGTCGCCGTCGACGATGGCGCCGATGGCGCTGGACGCGTCGAGCACGCCGCGGACCGCCACCACGGCGGGGATGCCCAGGGCGCGCGCCAGGATCGCGGTGTGGCTGGTCGGGCCGCCTTCCTCGGTGACCAGCGCGAGCACCAGCTCTGGGTCGAGGTCGGCGGTGTCGGCGGGGGCGAGGTCGCGGGCCACCAGCACGCTCGGCCGCTCCAGCTCGGGCACCCCTGGTGGGGTCACGCCGTGCAGCGAGGCGATGATCCGGTCCCGCACGTCCTGCACGTCGCGGGCGCGTTCGGCCATGTAACCGCCCGCGGCGCGCAGTGCTTCGGCGAAGCTGTTGGCCGCTTCGAAGACCGCGCGCGGCGCGGGCAGCGAGCGGGTGGTGACCTGCTGCTCGGCCTGCGAGATCAACGCCGGGTCCATGGCCATCGCGGCGGTGGTCTCCAGGACGGCCTTCGCGTCGCCTTCGACGCGGGCGGCGCGCTGGAACAGCTGCTCCGCGACCGCGTCGGCGGCGGGGCGGATGCGCGCGGCCTCAGCGGTCGGGTCGGTCGGCGCGGGAGTGGCGGGCGGTTCGGGCAGTGGTTCGGCGACCCGGGCGACCGGTCCCGAGGCGCGGCCGGAGCTGACTCCGACACCAGTCAAACGCGACATGGTCTAGACCATACCTTTCCGAGGCCTTCTGCATAAGCCACATCGACGCGCTTCGTAGGAGGAGGGAACCAACGCCCGACACAGCGCGTCAAATGGACCTCTGCGGCGATCGTAGGCACCGCTACACCGTTCGGCGCGCCGCGAGGCGAGGAGCACCCACGTGCGGTGACCTCAGTGGTTCTTACGTCACCCGAACGTCGCATCGCATTGATTACCGATGAGTAACAACTGAGTAGAGGTACGGATCCCGCGAACGCCCCCCGAACACCAGGCTGTGGGGCATGGCAACGAGCACTCAGGTCCTCGACGTGACCCCGACCACCGACTGGTTCGCCGACCCGCTGGCGGCGCTCCGCAGCCTCTTCTCGGCGCAGCTCCCGGACGGCACCGAGACCCCCGGCACGGCCAGCCGCATGCTCCCGCCGCCGACGGACGAGTGGCGCGACTGGGCTCCCCCCACCGCGGGGGAGACCGTCGACACCAGCCAGGCCGACCCCGAGCGCACCACGGTCGCCTCGACCGGAACGCCGGACTGACCGACGCGTGATGCATGTGGAACAACCCCGAGCAGAGCCCGACCGGCCCGTTCCCCTCCACCGAGGAGAACGGGCCGCTCGCTGTTCCGGCGGGCCACTGTGGAGCTTCCGGGGGTCCACCGTTCGAGCTAACTTGCCGTTGGATGCGGATCTTTTCCACGTTGTCCGGCGTCAGACTGAACGGGTTGCTGCTCGCCGGTATCGCGCCACCGACGATCGCAACCACCCGAGGGCCGACCGCAACGCCCCCCGTGCGGTCGGCCCCCGGTGCGTTCCGGGTCAGTTCTCCTTGCGCAGCCCCATCGCCTTGAGCGCCCCGTCGACCAGGCCGGGCTTCCGCTCGGGCAGCAGGTGCGGCGCGTGCTCGCCGACCGCGTCCAGCACGCTGCCCGCCGACGGGTTCACCGCCTGCCACTCGCCGACGACCACCGTCGGCACGGTCTCGTCGCCGTCGGCGATGCCGCGCACGGTCGCCGCCGCTTCCGCGTCCGCCCAGATGTCCACCTCGGTGAACTCCAGCCCCTGCCGACGCAGCCCGGCGCGCAGCGACGTGCAGAAGGGGCAGCCCGGGCGGGTGTAGACGACGACTTGCTGCACTCCGGTGGTCATGTGGCGCCTCCAGGTCGGTTGCTTCGGCCTCCTGCTGCAACGCGGCGGGCGCCGGGATCATTCGCGGCGGATCGCATCCGGTGCGAATGCGAAGTCCGGACCGCGGCACGGGTCGGGTGGGACACAATCACTGCGGCCCACCGGCGTCCACAGGAGGAGTGCCACATGACCGGGGTGACCCGGCGCGAGCGACTCCGCGCCGCCACCGAACTGGAGATCCGCCAGCACGCGCGGGCGTTGCTGGTCGAGCACGGTAGCGACGCGGTCACCCTGCGGGCCATCGCGCGGGAGCTGGGCATCACCGCCCCGGCGCTGTACCGGTACTACGAGTCCCGCGAGGGCCTGCTGCGGCAGCTGTGCGACGACATCTGCACCGACCTGGCGACCGAGCTGCACGCCGCGTCCGTCGAGGCGGGCGCGGACTTCCTGGACAAGGTCTTCGGGATCTGCCGCGCGTTCCGCCGCTGGGCGCTGGCGCACCCGGAGGAGTTCGCGCTGGTCTTCGCCACCCCGCAGGCCGAGGCGGAGCGACCGGACCAGTTCGCCGGGGTGTTCCTGGGCATCGTCGGCCCGTTCCTGGCCGAGGGCGCGGAGCTGGCCGACCCGGCGCTGCCGTTCGAGCTGCCGGACCTGACCGCCCACCAGGAGTCGCTGGCGGCGGCGTTCTCCACCGCGGGCGTCGAACTGCCGCCGGAAGCTTTGCGCCCGGACGTGGTGCACTTCCTGCTGCGCTGGTGGGTCCGCCTGTACGGCCACGTGGCCCTGGAGGTCTTCGGCCGCTTCCCGTTCGACCTCAGGCACGCCGACCGCCTCTTCGAGGCGATGCTCCGGGAACTCACCCACGAAACCGGACTGGTCTGACACCGCAGCCACCCTGACCCCAGGAGGGGCGCTTCAGCACCAGATGCCGTGCTGGAGTACGCGGTGGTCGAGGGTGACGTCGACCTTCGGGTGGTGCTCCTCGACCAGGTCCTCGATCGCGAGCCGGTGCCTGCCCACGTAGGGCGGCGGCACGGCGGCGAGCTTCCGACGCGTCCGCTCCTCCAGGTAGGCCAGGCACTCCGCATCGGTCATGGCGGCGAAGGCATCGCGGACCGGTTGTCGAGCGGGCTGCGCGGCCCCCCGTAGTCGTTGCGCCGCCTCCCGCACCTGCCACACGCTGACCGCGCCTGGACCGGCTCCCGCGTGCTGCCCCCGCCCGCCGCGCAGCGGGAAGACCGCGGCGAACACCACGGCGGCCGCGAGCAGTCCGACCGGCGCACCCATCGGCGATCCCATGAAGTCGAGCAGAACACCCACGTCAACCTCCAAGCACTCGAACTCTGTGTCCTCAATGGACTAACCAGCGCGCGCATCGCGCCGCGACCTGGATTCGGACCAGCAGGGCTCGCAGGTGGGCGCCAACCAGTCCACCTCGCTCGCCCGGACCACGGTGATGCGCAACCCGCACAACGTCGCCCGCTCCTGCCCGGGGAAAGGCGGCTCGTCCGGCTCCAACCCGTGCCGCACCCCACCAACAGGCCGCCAGTAAGCGATCGGCCGCTCCGGCTCCAAGTTCGGGTAGAGCACCAAGAACACCTCCAGGAGGGGGAGAAGGGGAAGGCGGCGGACCGACGGGGTGTCGGGGAGGGCGCGACCGGCCCGCCACCTAGATCCGAAGTTATCTGAGAAGTACTTCCAGTGGTATCGCTCAGTAGTGTGTTGTGTGCTAGATGTAGTCGGCACTGATCAGCGGCTCGAACTGAAGGGACCTCGATGGCACCCGCTTCTCCGACGCTCGCCGGTTGGGAACTGGGCCAGCGCTTGAAGGAAGCCAGAGAACACCTCGGCCTGACCGGTTCCGAAGCCGCCAAAGCCATCGGAATCACGCAGAACTACATCAGCAACGTCGAGCACGGGCGACGAACGATCTCCGAGGACAAGCTCCGCCAGCTCATGACCGTGTACGGGCTTCCCGACGAGGAGCGGGACGAACTGGTAGCGCTGCGCGGAACCTGCGAAAGCCGAGGATGGTGGGCCCGCTACAGCGGCATCTACCCAGCAGAGCTGCTCCGGTTCTTCGGATACGAGCACGGCGCCGAGGAGGTGCGCACCTATGAGCAATCACTGGTCTCGGGCCTGCTCCAGACCGAGAGCTACGCACGCGCCGTACATCGAGGCGACAGGGCGAACCTGCGGATGTCAGAGGTGGAACGCCGTGTCGCGGTGCGAATGCTCCGGAAGGATCGCTTGTTGGGCGCCGAGCCGCTGCGGGCAACGATCCTCATGAGCGAAGCCTCGCTGCGCCAGCAAGTAGGCGGACCCGCGGTCCTGGCCGAACAGCTCGAACATCTTCTCGCCCTCATCGACGAATGCCCAGACACCCTCGATCTACGGGTCATCCCGTTCACAGCGGGAAGCTTCAGCGCGATGGGGAGCTCGACCTTCCACGTTCTCACCTTCCCCAGCCCTCGCCTGCCGAGACTGGCTTGGCAAGAAACTGCGGTCGCCATGGACCTCATCTCCGACCAAGCTCGGGTCTCGCAGTACACCGCTGCTTTCGAGGAAGCAGAAACATTCGCCTTGAACAGGGAAGACACAGCCGAGCTGATCCGCGAACGCCTGAAGAAAGCTAACCTGGCCGGGTGAGAAGCTTAGAGACGAAGCTGCAGGGCGCACAGTGGTTCACCTCGACCTACACGACGACCGCCCAAGCCTGCGTCGAAGTTGCGATGACGCCGGAGGCCGTCGGTGTCCGCGACACCAAGAACCGCGACGGCGGGACGCTGGTGTTCCAGCCAGAGCGGTGGGCTGACTTCGTGGAGGCGGTCAAGCGGTAGGCATAGCTATCCTGGCGCTGATGACAGGATCAGGGGCGAAACTGCAGGGCGCGCGTTGGTTCACTGCCAGTTACACGTCCAACGCCGCCTCGTGTGTCGAAGTCGCGATGACGCCGGAGGCCGTCGGTGTCCGCGACACCAAGGACCGCGACGGCGGGACGTTGGTGTTCCCGCCCCGACGCTGGTCCGACTTCGTGAACTCGATCAAGGAGTAGGCAGGCCGTCGAGCTCGGCACGCACGTCGGCTGCTTCGGCGTGGCCCAACTCCTCGAAGACGGCCAGCGCGTCCTGCAGGGCTTGTCGGGCTTCTGCCACCTCACCAGCGCTCCGCAGGGCTCGACTCAACGCGCGGAGACTGGCTGCTTCCCCTTGCCGGTGCCCGATCTCGCGCCGGACGACCAACGCCTGCCGATGCGTCTCGATTGCCTGGTCAGCCTGGCCGGAGCGGAGGTAGGCATCGGCGAGGTTGTGGAGCGCGAAACCCTCGCCCATCTCCTCACCGACCTCTCGGTCGAACCGCAGCGCCCGCTCGAAGTGCGAGAAGGCCGCATCGAACCGGCCGAACTCGGCATGGAGGAGCCCAAGCCCGTTGTGCACGAGTCCCTGCGCGAAGCCGTCGTCCAAAATCTCCGCGATCTCCAGCGCGTTCTCCAGGGGAGCGACCGCTTCTTCATGTCGCTGCGCATCCATCAGAGCGTGTCCGAGCGCGATGAGCACCTCGCCGCGTCCCTGGCGGTCGCCGATCGCATCGAAGTGCGGAAGGGACTGCTCTGCGTACCGCGCAGCCGCGTCGAAGTCCTTGCGGTCGTAGTGAGCGATCCCGAGCTCGTGCAGCAGGTTCGCTTGCGCATCCCGGTCCCCGAGTTGCTGCGCTGCGACAATCGCGATGTTGTACGCCTCGATCCAGTCATCGGTGTATCCGCGCAGGTGCCACAGGTACATGAGGCTGCGGGGCAGCTGCCACGCGTGCTCCTTGAGGTCCAATGCCACAGCCTGCTTGATCGCGGCCCTGAGGTTGTGGCGCTCGGTCTCCCACCAGGCGATTGCGCTTCCGTCGTCGTCGAAGCTGCGGCCAGGCACGTCGGACTCCGGCAGCTCCGCGGTGAAGTGCCTGGTGCGTCCGGTTGTCTGGGCATCAGCTGCGACGCTCGTGCGGAGGTAGAAGTCGATCAGCCGGCGAATGGCTGCGTAGCGGGTGTCGTCTGGTTCGTCGGTCGCGGCGCACTCCGCTGCGTAGGCGCGGAGAAGGTCGTGGAAGCGGTAGCGGCCTCGCTCTGGCTGTTCGATGAGGTTGGCCCTCAGCAGCTCGGCCAGCGGGCGGCGGAGGTCGCGTCTGGTCTGGTCGGCGAGCGCGGTCAAGGCGTCCAGGCCGATGTCCGGGCCGGTCGGCAAGCCCATCAGGCGAAACAGCCGGGCAGCCTCGCTGGAGAGGGAGCGGTAGGACCAGGAGAAGACCGCTCGGACGCCGGTCTCGCCGCCCAGGTCCAGGGCGTCCAACCGCTCGCGCTCGTTCCGGAGCTCCTCGGCCAGCTCGTCGAGCGGGAAGTCCACGAACTCCGCCGCGCGGACCGCGACCACACCCAGCGCGAGGGGCAACCCAGCGCAGTGCGACACGATCTCCGCCACCGCACCCGGCGCCTCCGCGACCCGGTCATGGCCCAGGTAGTGCGCGAGCAACTGGTGTGACTCGTCCTCGCTGAGCACCTTGAGCGTCAACCGCGTAGCGCCTTCCCGGATGGCGAGATCGTCGAGCCGGTCGCGGCTCGTCACCACGACCAGGCAGGTTCGCGTCCCTGGTAGCAGCGGTCGTACTTGCTCAACGGATCGAGCATTGTCCAGCAGCAGGAGCATGCGCTTGCCGTGGACGACGCTGCGGAACATCGCGGCGCGGGCGTCATCGCTCGGCGGGATGCGCTCCGGCGCGATGTTCAGCGCGGTGAGGAAGAAACCCAGGGCTTCACCCGCGGTCATGGGGTCTGCGATCGGGTCGAACCCACGCAGGTTCACGTACAACTCCCCATCGGGGAAGCGGTCCCGCACCCGGTGCGCCCAGTGCACAGCCAGGGTCGACTTGCCGACACCAGCTGTTCCGTCGATGGTCGAGAGCAGCACCACCCCACCGCTGCGCTCACCCGCCAGCATCGTGGTGAGCAGGTCCAGCTCGACCGCTCGGTTCACGAAATGCCGGGTCGCACCGGGGAGTTGCCGTGGCACGGCAGAGCCGGTGGCGGCGTGGAAGTGCACGTTCCCGTGGATCGAACCCGCTTGCACCACCGGCCCCTGAACCGGCGCCGCCAGCTCATTGCCGGACGCTTCTGGTCTTTCGCGCACCGTTCCCCCAATTACCGGTAGATCACCACCCAGAGTGGCACAACTGCCAACACCGGCGGCACCTCCGGTTCGACGAACGCGCTCCTCCTCAGCGCCAGCTTGACGCATCATGGGGGCGTGGAGCCTACGTTGTCGGAGCAGTTCGTGTTGTTGGCGCACCGGCTTGGGGGTGGGCATGTGCAGGCCGCCGACTACACCGGGGCCGCTGAGCTCGGTGACTTCCTGCTGCAGCAGCGCATCGACTTCGTCGGGCGGAAGGTTCGGGTGCTCGACGCCGCGCCGACCGGGTCACCGTGGTTCGACGGTGGGCTCGCGGCGCTCCAGCACCGCGCCGGTCCCGAGCGTAGGCCCGTCCCGGTGCTGAAGTACCTCCGGGACCGGGGCTCGCTGGGCGGCTCCTCCGCGCTGGCCATCCACCAGGCCTCGCTCGCGCGCCGGGACCAGCTGCGGTTCGGCAAGCGGCGGGTGCTCGGCGCCTTTCCGCGCGACTGCTGGTACCCGCACCCCGTGCCCTGGAACGCCCTGCTGGACGAGGTGCGCGGCTTCGCCCGGCGGGAACTGCCAGCCGACAACCGCCTCTTCCTCCTCGCGACCCTGGTGCACGCCACCGGGCTGCACCGGGACTTGCCGCTCACCACGCCAGAACGCGTGCAGCTCAGACAGATCAGCCGCAGCACCGCGTTCGGGGACGCCGTCGGTACCGTCCATCAGCGGGCAGTCGGCGGCCTACATGTGAGCGGGAAGCCCAGTCGACCCGGACGTGGGGTGCTGAGGGCGGGGCTTTCGTTGCTGGACCGCCGACCGGTGAGCCTGTTCGGCTCGCCCGCCTGGAGTTGGTGCGGTCGGAATCGGCTTAGCTGGCAACGAGAACGGGCCGTGCACTCGCGGTGCACGGCCCGGTTCCGGTGTGGAGCGGGAGAACGGCGGCCCGTGGGGTGCTCGGGCCGCCGCCCTCGTCAGGGGTTGGTCACCGCCGAAACCTTGCCCTCGTGCAGGTTCTTGATGACGTTGAGCGCGTCGGAGTACTTGTAGGAGCCCGACTCGAAGAGCAGGTAGGCCTGGCCGTCGAGCTGCGTGATGCCCTCGACCATGCTCGGCGCGCGGTAGCACTTGGTGGACGGCCGGTCGATGTCGGTCGCGCCCTTGTCCACCACGTAGAGGTTGCTGCGGTTGTCGCGGCCGTGGGACGTGCTGAATACGAAGTGGTCCTTGGTGACCATCAGGCCCTGTGCCTTCTTCGGGACCTCGTAGGTCTTCTGCTTGGTCAGCGAACCGTCGGCGCCGACCGCGTACGACTGCATCGTGCCGCGGCCGGAGGCGTTGAACTTGCCCGCGTAGACGGTTCCGCCATCCGCGGCCAGGAACGACGCCGCAGGAACCTTGCGGGCCTTCCCGACCTGCTTGAGGTACGGGGTGCCGCTCTTCTTCATCGCGACCCGCAGGTCGGAGAGCTCGTACTTGCGGATCGTGTGCTCGCTGCCGGAGTTGCGACCCTGCACGAAGGCCCAGCCCTTGCTGACCGCGATCCCGCCGACGTGCGACGCGGCGATCGCGACCGTGCCGACATGCTTGCCGGTCCCCGGGTCGATGCCGATGATCCGCGCGTGCTCGCCCGACTTCCCGTAGGAGGTGACCAGCAGCAGGTCGTGGCCAGCGCCGTCCCAGTTCTTCCAGGCGGCGAGGCCCTGCGGGGTGGACTTGTCCAGGCCCGGCACCGCCGGTCCCTTACCGAAGGCCTTGTCGTAGACGTCCGAAGCGGACGGGCCGGGGTAGAACGGGCCGTCGCCGCTGGCCGCCGACGCGCACTTGATGCTCTCGTCGGCGACGCCGTCCGCCGCGGCCGTGCTCGTCGCTGCCGTGCTCAGCAGGAGCGCACCACTCACCGCGGTGAGGGTGATCTTCCGGAGCAGGTGTCTCATCGTGCCTCGCAACCATGTCGGCATCGGCCAGTCCCCGGTGAGACGCAGCGCAGCCGAATCGGTTCCAGGCAATCCCACATTTCTCCGCACCAGCCATTCGAGTGACACCCGGGTCCGCAGTTTCAATTGAAACTGCAAACCCGGGTGACTGGTGATCGCAGTTTCAATTGAAACTGCGCCCCTCCGGCGGCCGGGGACCCGACACACCGGAGGTTGTGGACGAACCCCTCGCTCGGCGCGGATCATCAGCGATTTCAACGGAAATCGGGTGTCTGGTCTCCATTGGAATCGCGTCATTCCCGGGATGGAACGGACCCGGGCGGGAGGGGCCGGGACAGGCCGAGACCGGGACGAACCGAAGTCGGGACGAACCGAAGTCGGGACGAACCGAAGTCGGGACGAACCGAAGTCGGGACGGTCGCGGCTGGTCGTCGCGGGTTCACGGCGGGGCTGTCAGGGGTGTTGGGCGCGGTCGTGGGCTCGTTGGGTCTCCTGGCGGTCGGCTTCGGCGCCGGTGGCGATCGGGGCGGTGAGCCACTGGCGGGGGATCCCGAAGGCCGTGACCAGGTCCACCGCGTGCGGGCGGAGCTGGCGGCACAGCTCGTTGACCACCTCGGTGATCGCCTTCGACCGGCGCGGCGAGATCCGCTCGTGCTCGAGGAACCAGCCCCGGTCCTCCTCGATGGTGGACAGCACGAAGAGGTCGCACACCTTGTTCAGCAGTGCGGCGGTCTCCCGGTCGCGGCAGCGCTCGATCGCTCCGACGAACGCCTCCAGCACCACGCGTTCGACGTGCACCCGGCCCGCGCGCAGCACGTGGTCCTGCGCGTTGTTGAACACCTCGAAGGCGTTGCTGCGGTTGGCCTTCCGCAGGCGGCGGCCGAGGCCGTCGAGGACGTGGCGCTCGCGGTCGTCGAACACCTTGAGCTGCCAGCCGCGGTCGAGGATGTCGTCCTTGCCGGAGCCGTCGATGATCCGCTGCACCAGCGAGCGGGTCGCGGTGCGCTCGATGACCGCGCCAACGAACTGGTCGGCGAGGAACTTGGCCATGCCGAGCGTGCCGAGGTCGTCGAACTGGTCCTTGTAGTTCGTCAGCAACCCCTTGGCGACCAGCTGCAGCAGCACCGTGTTGTCGCCTTCGAAGGTGGTGAAGACGTCGGTGTCGGCCTTCAGCTGCGCCAGCTGGTTCTCCGACAGGTAGCCGGCACCGCCGCAGGCCTCGCGGCAGGTCTGGATGGTGTGGGTGGCGTGCCAGGTGGTGAGGGCCTTCAGTCCGGCCGCGCGGGATTCCAGCTCGCGCTGCGCCCGCTCGTCACCGGGCACGTCGTGCAGGCTGGCGACCAGCTCCTCCTGGGCGAAGTGCAGGGCGAAGGTCTTGGCCAGCGCGGGCAGCAGCTTCCGCTGGTGCGCCAGGTAGTCCAGCACCACGACCTCGTCCTCGGTGCCGGGTCGCCCGAACTGGCGGCGCGCCTCGCCGTAGCGCAGCGCGATCTCCAACGCGAGCTTGGTGGCGCTGCCCGCGGTGCCCGCCACCGAGACCCGGCCGCGGATCAGGGTGCCGAGCATGGTGAAGAACCGCTTGCCCTTGCTGGCGATCGGGCTGCTGTAGGTGCCGTCCGGGGCGACGTCGCCGTAGCGGTTGAGCAGCGCCTCGCGCGGCACGCGGACCTGGTCGAAGACGATCCGGCCGTTGTCCACGCCGTTGAGCCCGGCCTTGCGGCCGCAGTCGGTGATCTGCACGCCGGGCAGCGGGTTCCCGTTGTCGTCGCGGATCGGCACCAGCAGCGCATGCACGCCGTGCCCCTCCCCGCCGGTGATCAGCTGCGCGAAGACCACGGCCATCCGGCCGTCGCGGGCGGCGTTGCCGATGTACTCCTTGCGCGCCGACTCGTGCGGCGTGTGCACCACGAACTCCTGCGACTCCGGGTCGTAGGTGGCGGTGGTGCGCAGGTTCTGGACGTCCGAGCCGTGGCCGGTCTCGGTCATCGCGAAGCAGCCCGGCAGCTCCAGGCTGATGATGTCGCGCAGGTAGCGCTCGTGGTGGCGCTCGGTGCCCAGCGCGACGACCGCCCCGCCGAACAGTCCCCACTGGACACCGGACTTGACCATCAGCGACAGGTTGCCGGGCAGCATCTCCAGGGACACCACCGAACCGCCGGTGTCACCGCTGCCACCGTGCTCGGTGGGGAAGCCGAGGGCGGGGACGCCGGTCTTGGCCAGCTGGCGCAGCTGCTCCAGGGTGTGCGCGCGGTGGCTCTCGGTGTCGAGGTCGTCGGCCGGTGCCAGGTCGACGTCGGCCAGCGCCTCCCGAACCTGGTCCCGGACGTGCTTCCAGCGCCCGTCCAGCAGTGTCGTGAGTTCGCCTGCGTCGAATCCCATCGCGGCCTCCACTCGTCGGTACCGGCTGCTCCAAGCGTAGTTACCGACGAGTAACCCCGCCATGTGAGCTACCTCGCCGACGGGGTTCGACCTCAACCCCGGGGAAACCAGCGAAGTCGCGGTGCACCACGCGAGTTCGCGCACGCCGCAGGAAGCAGCCGACCTCTTCGACCACTCCACGCAGTCGGGCCACGACGTGCGGAAGCCGCCCCGCAGTGCAGCGGGGCGGCTTCCGGGGGCTCATCAGGCCACGACGTTGACCAGGCGGCCGGGGACGACGATGACCTTGCGCGGGTCCTTGCCGTCCAGGGCCGCGACGATCTTCTCGTCCGCCAGGGCCGCTGCCTTCACCGCGTCCTGGTCCGCCGAGGCGGGGACCACGATCCGGGAGCGGACCTTGCCGTTGACCTGGATCGGGTACTCCAGGGTGTCCTCGACCAGGTACTGCTCGTCGGCCACCGGGAACGGGCCGTGCGCCAGGCTCTCCTCGTGGCCCAGCCGGGACCACAGCTCCTCGGCCAGGTGCGGGGTCAGCGGCGCCACCATCAGCACCAGCGGCTCCACCACCGCGCGCGGGGTGCCCGCCGCGGCCGAGTACACCTTGGTGATCCGGTTGTTCAGCTCGATCAGCTTCGCCACCGCGGTGTTGAACCGCAGCTCCGAGTAGTCCTCGCGGACCCCGGCGATCGTCTTGTGCAGCGCGCGCAGCATCTCGACGTCCGGCTGCTCGTCGGTCACCCGCAGCTCACCGGTGTGCTCGTCGACGACGTTGCGCCACAGCCGCTGCAGGAACCGGTGCGAGCCGACGACGTCCTTGGTCGCCCACGGCCGCGAGGAGTCCAGCGGGCCCATCGCCATCTCGTACAGCCGCAGCGTGTCCGCGCCGTAGGCGTCGGCCATCTCGTCCGGCGAGACGGAGTTCTTCAGGCTCTTGCCCATCTTCCCGTACTCCCGCCGGACCTCCTGGCCCTGGTGGAAGTACTTGCCGTCGCGCTCCTCGACCTCCTCGGCCGGGACGTACACGCCACGCGAGTCGGTGTAGGCGTAGGCCTGGATGTAGCCCTGGTTGTACAGCCGCCGGTACGGCTCCTCGGCCGACAGGTGGCCCAGGTCGAACAGCACCTTCTGCCAGAACCGCGAGTACAGCAGGTGCAGCACCGCGTGCTCCACGCCGCCGACGTACAGGTCCACACCGCCCGGGTCGCTCTGGCCGTGCTCCGCCGGGCGCTTGCCCATCCAGTACTGCTCGTTGGCCGGGTCGACGAACCGCTCGGTGTTGTCCGGGTCGATGTAGCGCAGCTGGTACCAGCAGGAACCGGCCCACTGCGGCATCACGTTGGTGTCCCGCTCGTAGTGCTTCAGCCCGTCGCCCAGGTCCAGCTCGACGTTCGCCCACGCGGTGGCCTTGGCCAGCGGCGGCTCCGGCCTGCTGTCGGCGTCCTCCGGGTCGAAGGTGCGCGGCGAGTAGTCCTCGACCTCGGGCAGCACCACCGGCAGCTGGTCCTCGGGCAGCCCCTGCGGCAGGCCGTCCTCGCCGTAGACGATCGGGAACGGCTCGCCCCAGTAGCGCTGCCGGGCGAACAGCCAGTCGCGCAGCTTGTACTGGACGGTGCCGCGGCCGTGGCCGTGCTCCTCCAGCCAGCTGGTGATCGCCTTCTTGGCGTCGTCCAGCTCCAGGCCGTTCAGGTCCAGGCCGATCTCCGGGTTCGCCGAGTTGATCCGCGGCCCGGAGCCGGTGTAGGCACCGCCCTCGAAGTCGGCGGGCGGCTGCACGGTGCGGATGATCGGCAACCCGAAGACCTCGGCGAACTCGTGGTCGCGGGTGTCCTCGCCGGGCACCGCCATGATCGCGCCGGTGCCGTAACCCATCAGCACGTAGTCGGCGATGAACACCGGGATCTGCTGGCCGTTGACCGGGTTGGTGGCCCAGGCACCGGTGAAGACGCCGGTCTTCTCCTTGTTCTCCTGGCGGTCCAGGTCGGACTTCATCGACGCGGCGCGCCGGTACTGCGCGACCGCCTCCGCCGGGGTGGCCGCGCCACCGGTCCAGCGCTCGTCCACCTCGGTGGGCCAGCCGTCCGCGGTCAGCTCGTCGACCAGCGGGTGCTCCGGGGCCAGCACCATGTAGGTCACGCCGAACAGCGTGTCCGGGCGGGTGGTGAAGACCTCGATGTGGTGCGCCGAGCCGTCCAGCGGGAACACCACGTTCGCGCCCTGCGAGCGGCCGATCCAGTTCCGCTGCATGGTCTTGACCTTCTCCGGCCAGTCCAGCCGGTCCAGGTCGTCGACCAGGCGGTCCGCGTAGGCGGTGATCCGCATCATCCACTGCTTCAGGTTGCGGCGGAACACCGGGTAGTTGCCGCGCTCGGTCAGCCCGTCGGCGGTGACCTCCTCGTTGGCCACCACGGTGCCCAAGCCCGGCGCCCAGTTGACCGGCGCCTCGGACACGTAGGCCAGCCGGTGGGAGTCGATGATCCCGCGCTGCTCGGCCCGCGTCAGCTCGGCCCACGGGCGGCCGTCCGGGGGCTGGCGCGCACCGCTGGCGTACTGCTCCTCCAGCTCGCTGATCGGCCGCGCCCGGTCCGCCTCGGTGTCGTACCAGGCGTTGAAGATCTGCAGGAAGATCCACTGCGTCCAGCGGTAGAACTCGACGTCGGTGGTGGCGATCCGGCGGCGCTCGTCGTGCCCCAGGCCCAGTCGGCGGATCTGCTGCAGGTACCGCTCGATGTTCTGCTCGGTGGTGGTCCGCGGGTGGGTCCCGGTCTGCACCGCGTACTGCTCGGCGGGCAGGCCGAACGCGTCGAAGCCCATCGTGTGCAGCACGTTGCGGCCCAGCATCCGGTGGTAGCGGGCGTAGACGTCGGTGCCGATGAAGCCCAGCGGGTGGCCGACGTGCAGCCCGGAGCCCGACGGGTACGGGAACATGTCCTGCACGAACAGCTTGTCCTCGGGCACGTCACCCTTGAGCGACCCGGCCGGGTTCGGCGCGTGGAAGGTGCCGCGCTCCTCCCAGCGGCGCTGCCACCGCTGCTCGATCTCGACCGCCGTCTCCGCGGTGTAGCGGTGCTGCGGAACCTCTTCGGTCGAGGTCTCTGCCTGGCCACTCATCGGTTCATGTCCTTCCCTGCCCATCGGTTCGAACGCGCGATTCGTGCGCTCCTAGTGTGCCGCCTGCGGAAAATGGAAAACCCCCCAGGCCCTGCCGGGCATGAGGGGTCGCCGCGTTGACGTCGCCTTAACCGACGGTCAACGCGGCCTCGCAAGGAGCAGCCTCGCGCACATGCCTCCAGGGTAGCCGACCCCACCAGCACAATTCCCCGCCACAGCCCAGCGCGGATCACCCGCATCCCGCCCGCCTGTGTTCACAGATTCGCGCAGTGGAGTGCGCTTGACCCGAGTGAGGCGCGCTGATCTACTGGAGGGAAGGAGGGGTGCCGCGCTAACCAGTCCTGACGAGCTGCGGCGCACAAGAATGCCCCGGGCGGCATGCGGATTGACGCAGAGGCGGACCCGGGGCGTACGTGACCGAGGCTAGCACGAACCGACCGCGCAGCTGGGGGAAGATGATGACCGGCAGTTCCGCCGACTGGGTGATCGAGGTGCTGTCGCCCGCGCGAATGGCGCCCTACCTCGCGCAGACGAACGGCGACGTGGATGCCGCGTTCCGCCTGTACCAGTGGAACCTGTCGGTCTGCACCGCGTTCTACGACCCGCTCCACTGGCTGGAGGTCGCGGCGCGCAACGCCATGCACGACGTGCTGCGGGACCACTTCGGCACCGAGTTCTGGTGGCAGAAGGTCCAGCTGGTCGGCACGTGGCAGGCGAAGGTCGAAAGGGTGGAAGCCCAGCTCAAGGAGCGGTTCACCCCGGCCGGACGCACCATGACGGCCGACGACGTCGTGGCCGAGCTGAACTTCGGCTTCTGGGTTTCGCTCGTCACCCGCGGGAACAGCTACGACCGGACCCTCTGGGTCCCGGCGCTGCACCGCGCGTTCCCGAACTTCTCGGACGGCCGCCGCCGCAAGCTCCACGACGAGCTCAACCCGGTGCGGCTCTTCCGGAACCGGATCATGCACTACGAACCGATCTTCAACCGGCGGCTGCTGGACTACCACCGGGACATCTACCGGCTGCTCGGCTACCTGTCCACCAAGCTCAAGGCGGAGACCAGGCGCCTCGACCGCGTGCCGCAGGTGCTCGCCGAGCGCCCCGACCTCGGTGGTGCCTGATGCCCGATCGGCTGTCCGCCAGTGGCATCGCCCGCGCCGCAGGTGTCGGGCGCGCCGCCGTGAGCAACTGGCGAGAGCGCAACCCCGACTTCCCGGAGCCGCAGGCCGGCCGCTTCGCCGCGGAAGAGGTCGCGGCCTGGCTCGACAAGCGCCGGATCCCGCGCAGTGCGCTCGGAGCGGGCGAGTCGGAGGGGACCACCTACGGCGACCGCTTCCGCCGCGCGCTGCGCCTTCCCGGGACGGCGCCGTCCCGGCCGACCTCCCAGTCGAGAGGAGCGGCGGCCAAGGTGCGGGAGTTCAGCACCCTCAGCCTTCGCGACCTGCGTGGCTACTCAGCACGCGCGGCCCACCAGGAGTGGGTGCTCCGCCTGCTGCGGATCAGGGCAAGCGGGCAGTGGGGACCCGTCCGCGCCACTCTGCGGCGTTCAGTGGGGACTGGGCGGGTGGCCACGCAGTTGAGAGCACTCGGCCTGTCGTTCACCGAGCACCTCGACCCCACCCGGACCATGCTGATCGTCGAAAGCCTCGACCTGGTCGACGACACCGACCTGGTGGCTCTCCTCGACGGCCTGCTGGAGGACTTCGCCGAGTTCCAGCGCACCACCGAGTTCCACACCCCTCGCTCCGTCGTCCGAACCGCCGTCGAGCTGCTGCAACCCGCTGCGGGCGAGGAGATCTACGACCCGTGCTGCGGAACCGGCGGCTTCCTGGCAGCCGCAGCCGACCGGGCCGGAACACCTGGGGCGATCGTCGGCCGGACGCTGGAGGAGTTCCCCTGGCGAGCAGCTCAGGCACGGCTGGCGCTGCGCGGAGCCGAGTTCCACGTCGACCACCGCAACGTGCTCCAGCACGACGTGGACCGCGGTCGGCAGTTCGACGTCATCATGACGAATCCACCGTTCAGCATGGGCGACTGGCCGGAGCCGCCGGACGACCCGCGCTGGCGGTACGGCACGCCGCCCCGCCGCAGCGCCGACTTCGCGTGGTTGCAGCACGTGCTCGACAAGGTGGCGACGGGTGGTCGAGCAGCCGTGGTGATGCCCGCAGGCGCAGCTTTCCGCGGTGGCCGAGAAGCCGAGATCCGACGCCGGATGATCGAGGCCCGGGCGGTGGAGGCAGTGATCGAACTGCCCGCGGGGCTCTTCCGCACCACGGGGATCCCAGTTCACCTGTGGCTGTTGCGGGCACCGTCCAGGGCCGACGGCCGGGTGCTGTTCATCAGCGCCAAGGAGCGCGGGCACGCCATCAGCCGGTTCCAGCAGGACCTGTCGGCCGAGGACATCGCCGACATCGTCGCGGCCCACCAGCGGCACCTCGGTGGGGGGGACGTGCGCGAGCCCGGGTTCGCGCGCTCCGTCGACATCTCCGAGATCAGCCGCGAGGACTTCCAGCTGCAGCCTGGGACCTACCTCGCCAGCCCGCAGGCCCGGTTCCACCCGGCGGAGCTCACTGCTGCGGTGGCCGGACAACGGCAGCGGCTAGCCACCTTGGCGCACCGCGCAACCGAGGTGGAGGCCCTCGTCCACCGGCAGCTCGACCGCATCGACCTGCTGAGCCTGGAATCGGCGGAAGCCTCACCGACTGTGCCGCTCGGCGAGGTCTGCGACGTGACCGCCGGGCCGAGCGGCATGCTGCGCGAGATCCCCGCGGACGAGCACGGGGTACCGGTGTTGACCCCGCTCAGCTTGCGCCGGAACCGGCTCGCTCACGGGCAGGCCAAGGGCGTCGCCCCGACCGCGCGCGAACGGCTGGCTCGTTACCTGCTCAAGACCGACGACGTCCTCTGCTCACGCACCGGCACCGTCGGCCGGGTGGCGCTCGTGACCGCCGACCACGAAGGGTCGCTGTTCGGTCCCGGATTCCTCCGGCTGCGTCCGCTCGGTCCCGAGCTGAGCAGCCACTACCTGCTCCACTACCTGGCCAGCGAGCAGGCGCAGGACTGGGTGGAGCAGCACAGCACGAGTTCCACCATCCCCAGCCTGAGCGCGAAGGCCATGCGGCAGCTGCCGATCCCGCTACCACCGCCAGACCGGCAGGCGGCGATCGTCGAGATCATGGCCAGCCTCGACGAGCAGCTGGCGCTGCGGGACGAGGTCGCCGACGCCACCGAACGGCTCAAGCACCAGCTCGGCCTGCTCGTCGGCGCCGACGACTTCCCGCTCCGCGACCAGCTCAGCGGACGGCGAGGGTGATCAGCTGGGTGGTCTGGGTGGGGGAGAAGTTGTCGTCGCTGACCAGCACCAGGGTGCGGCGCCCGTCCGGGAGCCACGGGCCCCAGGTCATGCCCTCGACGTTGTCGACCGTGCTCAGGCCCAGGTCGGCCAGGTCCGCCACCAGCTGCTTGCGGACCGGGCGGACCTGCTGGTCGGCCAGCGAGTCGATGTCGCGCACGTTCGTGGCGCCGCGCAGGTCGACGCGGTAGAGCCGCACCGAGTTGCCCACGCCGGTCACGAACGAGCGCTCCAGGACCAGGTACTCGCCACCCTGGTCGGCCAGGATCGCGGTGACCCCGTTGTTGCCGAAGCCGCCGGTCGGCGACTCGGCGAACACCGGGTCCAGCGGGTAGGCGTACTGGCCGAGGACGTGTCCGGTGCGGGTCTGCACCGTGATCCGGGACAGCGCGCCGTGCTCGGTGGTGGGCGACTCGCCGTCCTCGAGCAGCGAGCCCTCCACCGCGCTGACCACCAGGGAACCGCCGTTGGCCAGGGTCAGCCCCTCCAGGACCTCGTTCTGCCTCGGCCCGGACTCCGGTCGCATCCGCAGGTTGTCGGCGATCGGCAGCTCGCCGGTGGCGGTGCCGCCCGCGGTGGCGCGGCGGATCGCCGGGTCGATCAGCTGCTGGTCGCGCTCGCCCTCGCTGGTCCACCAGATCTCGCCGGTCCACGGGTCCCAGCGCACGTCCTCCGGGTCCACGGTGCCCTTCGGGTAGGGCGTGCCGTCCGGGCGCAGCAGCGGCTTGGTCCCGGTCAGCCGGAACTCGCCGCCCTCGAAGCGGCCGGTGTAGATCCGGGCTGGCTGCTTGTCGGAGCGGTCGTCGCTGATCAGCACCCACTGCCCGGTGCGGGAGTCGTAGTCCAGCCCGGACAGGCCGCCCACGGTGGTGCCGTCGAACTGCATCGCGTGCGGCAGGGTGGTCTCGCCGACCAGTTCGACCTGGTCCGGGGCGGCCGCTGCCGGGGCCGCCGCCGCGACCAGCAGTGCCGTGGCCAGCGCCCCGCTCAGCGCAGTTGTCTTCGCCATGCGCGCCAGCACACCTGATCAGGGTGTCCGGCAGGTGGCGACCACGTTGCGCCTCGACCCCTCCGCCTCCGTCGGTGCGTTTTCCGTTGAGTGGGTCTGGGTGCGATCGCGCCGACGCAGCACCGGCGTGTCGGGTGCCCGACACGCCGGTGGTTACAGTTTCAATTGAAACTGTGGTTCACCTGGCGACCTTCCGGGCGGGGTCCAGCGAGTGCGTCCCCTTGGAATCAGGCGTGCGATTTCGATGGAGTTGCGCGCCTCGCGGTCTGCCGGGGCGCGCCCGGGCCGGTCGGGCGCACCGTGATGCAGGTCAAGTCGGGTGTTCTCCTAGTCTGGTGAGGTGCTCGCTGTTCAGGTGATCCTCTGCGCGATCTTGGTCCTCGTCGGAGCTGCGCTGCTGCTGCTCGGCTTCCGGGGACTGCGGGGACAGCTGCCCCGCAACCGCTACGTCGGTGTCCGCACCCCCGCCGCCATGAGCAGCGACGAGGCCTTCGAGCTCGCCAACCGCGCGGCCGGGCCCGCGATGCTGGCCGGGGGCGCGGCTGCCCTGCTGGCCGGGGTGTCGGTCCCGCTGCTGGCCTCGACGTTCTCCGTGGTGATGATCTCGGTGCTCGGCCTGGTCGGGGCGGTCGCGCTGATGACCGCGGGCGGCGTGGTCGGCAACCGCGCGGCCGAGGCGGTGCCCGCCCCGGCACCCGCAGGCGGTGGCTGCAGCGGCTGCGCCTGCGGCGGCTGCAGCGCCCTCCCGCGCGGATAACCAGACCACGGGACCGCGCGGGTGACCAGGCCACCGGACCGGGCTGCGGCGCCAGGCCGGTGCCGGAGTTGTCCACAGAAAGTTGCCCACAGCCTTGTGGACAACTGTGGATACCTGGGGACAACCTCGCGGCTCAGTTGACGCGGACGTCGCCGGGGTGGGTGGCCAGGAACGCCAGGGGCGGGCCCTGGCGGCGGAGCACCCGGCCCCACAGCTCGGCGCCGGGGTCGGCGATCACGTCGTCCGGCAGCGCCGGGACCACGATCCAATCGCCGCGCTCGATCTCGCCCGCCAGCTGCCCCGGCTCCCAGCCCGCGTAGCCCGCGAAGAAGCGCAGGCCGCGCGCCTTGGGCACCAGTTCGTCGGGATCGCCGTCGAGGTCGACCAGCCCGACCGGGCCGCGGACCCCGACCATGCCCGCGATCGCCGCGGTGTCCTCACCGGCGCGCAGGGCGGCCAAGCAGATCGCGGTGCGCTGCTCGACCGGTCCGCCGACGAACAGCGCCTGCGGCTCGCTCGCGTGCTGCGCCCACTTCGGCAGCACCTCGCCCACGGTGACCTCGCTCGGCCGGTTCAGCACGACGCCGAGGGTGCCCTCGGCGCGGTGGTGAATGACGTACACGACGGTGCGCCGGAAGTTCCGGTCCAGCAGTTGTGGGGCGGCGACGAGCAGCGTCCCCGGTTCCACGTCCGCGTCTGATCCCACCACCGCATGATCTCACTGGTCGCCCGGGCACGGACCCACCTGGACCGAACATTGACCCGCGACCAGCACGATCCACGCACAGATCACTGATCAATACTCAGACGTAACAGCGAGGAGTACTTGTCAATATTATTACCAACCGCCTGACCTGCGGTTTCAGGAACCAGGGACTTCGATTCCCTGCTCCCGAGCCCACGCATACAGCTCCTCGACGGCCTCCTCGCGGGACATCGGCCCGCGGTCCAGGCGCAGCTCCTTCAAGTGCTTCCAGGCCTGGCCGACCACCGGCCCGGGCTCGACGCCGAGCAGCCGCATGATCTCGTTGCCGTCCAGGTCGGGCCGGACCTTCGCCAGGTCCTCCTCGGCCGCGATCCGGGCGATGCGCTCCTCCAGGTCGTCATACGCCCGCTGCAGCGCCGCCGCCTTGCGCTTGTTGCGGGTCGTGCAGTCCGCGCGCACCAGCTTGTGCAGCCGGGGCAGCAGCGGCCCCGCATCGTTGACGTAGCGGCGCACCGCCGAGTCGGTCCACTGGCCGTCGCTGTAGCCGTGGAAGCGCAGGTGCAGGAACACCAGGTCGGCGACCTGGTTGATGACGTCCTTGGGGTAGCGCAACGCCCGCAGCCGCTTGCGGGCCATCTTCGCGCCGACCACCTCGTGGTGGTGGAAGCTGACCCCGCCACCGGACTCGAAGCGCCGGGTGCCCGGCTTGCCGATGTCGTGCAGCAGCGCGGCCAGCCGCAGCACCAGGTCCGGCTCGCCGTCCGGGTCGGCCGCGCGCTCCAGGTCGATCGCCTGGTCCAGCACCGTCAGCGAGTGCCGGTAGACGTCCTTGTGCTGGTGGTGCTCGTCGATCTCCAGCTTCATCGCCGGGACCTCGGGCAGCACGTGGTCGGCCAGCCCGGTGTCCACCAGCAGCTCGACGCCGCGCCGCGGGAACTCGCCGCACAGCAGCTTGGACAGCTCGACCTGCACCCGCTCCGGGGTGATCCGGGTGATCTCGGCGGCCATGTCGGTCATCGCCTGGACCACCCGGTCGCTGGCGGTGAACCCGAGCTGGGAGACGAACCGGGCGGCGCGCAGCATGCGCAGCGGGTCGTCGGCGAAGGAGTCCTCCGGGGCGGCCGGGGTGTCCAGCCGCCGCGCCGCGAGGTCGGCCATCCCGTCGTGCAGGTCGACGAACGACCGGCCCGGCAGCTCGATGGCCATCGCGTTCACGGTGAAGTCGCGGCGCACCAGGTCGCCCTCGATGGTGTCGCCGAAGGCCACCTCGGGGTTGCGGCCCACCCGGTCGTAACTGTCGGCGCGGAAGGTGGTGATCTCCACCGTCGTCCCGTGCCGGTAGGCGCCGAGGGTGCCGAACTCGATGCCGGTGTCCCAGATCGTCTCGGCCCAGCCGCGCAGCAGGTCGCGGACCTGCTCCGGCCGCGCCTCGGTGGTGAAGTCCAGGTCGGTGCCCAACCGGCCGAGCAGCGCGTCCCGCACGCTGCCGCCGACCAGGAACAGCCGGTGCCCGGCAGCGGCGAACCGCTCGGCCAGCTCCTCCGCGACGGGCGCGACCCGGACGAGCTCGACCACGGCGTTGCGCTGCGCTTGGCGTTCGCGCGCCTGCAGCTCGGCGGACGTGGCGGAGTCGTGGTGCGAAGGAGAGGACACGATTTACCAGGATATCGGCCCCGGCACCCGCCCCAGCACCCCTCCGCGACCTCGCCCCGACCGGCGTTTCAGCTGGTGGGCGGTCGTGAGTGGCGGTGGTCGCCCTTACCACCACCGCCACTCACGACCCATGACCAGCGGAAACCGCGCACCCAAGCGGGCGATCGCGTTGCGCCACCCGCACCGCGGCGCACTCCGACCATTTCCACCCGGAGCCCCTGATCGCACTACCATCGGCGGCATGCCCCCGTCGCCCGGCCGCTCCGGCGGTGCCCAGCCGGGGCGTCGGAACCGACGCCGGCGGCGCAGGCTGCGGACCGTCGACGAGACGTCCGCGGGTGGGCTGGTGGTGAACGGCCGCGAGGGGCGCGCTGCGATCATCGGGAGGCTGGACCGCAAGGGCCGACTGCTGTGGTCGCTGCCGAAGGGGCACATCGAGGCCGGTGAGACCCCGGAGCAGACCGCGGTGCGCGAGGTCGCCGAGGAGACCGGGATCATCGGTCGGGTCGTGACCGCGATCGGCACCATCGACTACTGGTTCGTCGCGGGCAACCGGCGCATACACAAGACCGTGCACCACTTCCTGCTGGATGCGGTGGGCGGTGAGCTTTCCGACGAGGACGTGGAGGTCACCGAGGTGGCGTGGGTGCCGCTTGGTGAACTGGACGAGGTGCTGGCCTACGCCGACGAGCGTCGGCTGGTGCGCCGCGCGCTCAGCCTGCGCGGCGACGGTGCGGACGGGAGGGCCGATCGGCTCGGGGCCCGTCCGGTGCGAGGTAGCGGGACGGAGCCGGGGTGAGGTTTCTGCTGGCCGCGGTGGTCGCGGTGCTGGTCATGGCGTTGCTCCCGGTAGCGCAGGCGCCGCGGGCTGCGGCGCAGGGCGACAACCCGGTCCAACTTGATGTGACCAATGTCACACCTTCCGTGGTCGCGGACGGTGGGCCCGGCGAGGTCGTCATCACCGGGCGGTTGACCAACACCAGCGACAACCAGATCGACGACATCGAGGCGCGCGTGCAGCGCGGCGACTCGACCACCACCGAACCGGCCGTGCAGCGCGCCATGCGCAGCGCGACGCCGACGGTCACCGAACCGGCCTTCAGCCCGGTCGCCGACGGCCTGGCCCCGGGGCAGCAGATCCCCGTCGAGCTGCGCATCCCGCTGACCGGCCCGAACTCGCTGCAGCTCACCCAGCCCGGCGTCTACCCGCTGCTGGTCAACGTCAACGGCGTGCAGGCCGTGGGCGGTCGGGCGCGGATCGCCGAGTCCCGCTTCCTGCTGCCGGTGCTCAGCACCCCGGGCAACCCGGTTCCGCCGCCCCCGCGGCCCACCGACGTCAGCATGCTGGTGCCGATCGTCGACTACCCGCGGCTGGAGCGGGAGGCGCTGCCCGGCATGCGCCCGGTGCTGGTCGACGACGCGCTGTCCACCTCGCTGGCCCCCGGCGGGCGGCTGTACGAGCTGCTGCAGGCGGTGACCGAGAGCGCGCCCTCGGGCTCCCCGCTGGGCAGCGCGCTGTGCTTCGCCATCGACCCGGACCTGCTGATCACCGTCCGCGCGATGCAGGGGCCGTACCAGGTGCGGCAGCCGAACAACACGCTGACCGAGGGGATCGGCACCGGCGCCGCGAACCTGTGGCTGAGCAAGCTGCGGGAGGCCACCTCGGGCCGCTGCGTGATCGCGCTGCCCTACGCCGACGCCGACGTGGCCGCGCTGGCCCGCGCCGGGCTGCCCGACCTGGTCAACATCGCGATGGACGGCGCCAAGCTGCTGGAGGACAAGAGCCTGCTGGGCGTCGAGCCGCGCAGCGTGCTGTGGCCGGTCGAGGGGGCGCTGGCCGATCCGGAGAGCGGCAACCTGCCCCGCACGGTGCTCATGGAGCCGCAGTCGTTGTCCACCCCGGCCGGTTCGCTGGACCCGGTGAAGGTCCGCGGCCAGGACATGACCGCGGTGCCCATCGACCCGCTGCTGACCAGCGCGCTCGACCCGGAGCGGGACACCCCGCACAAGACCACCGCCCTCTCGCCGCCGGTCGGGCAGCTGGAGTCGGCGCAGAACGCGCTCGGCGCGCTGACCTTCCGGGCCACCCGGGGCTCGGTCGGCGACGCCACCTCGGTCCTGGTCCCGCCGCGCCGCTGGAACCTGCGCGGGGACGACCTGCGCAGCCTGCTCGACGGCATGCAGCACCTCACCGACGCCGGACTGGTGCAACCCCGCGCGCTGCCCGAACCGGCCCCGGCGGGGTTGCCCGAGGCCGACCTGAACTACCCGGTGGAAGCCGGTGCCTCGGAGATCCCCCAGCCGGTGCTGAAGGACCTCGCCGCGGAGAACTTCAAGGTCGGCGACCTGTACCGGTCCTCCCGGCGGGACCCCTCCACCGACGTGGAGCCGAGCCGGATCACCACCCCGCTGGTCAACGGGCTGCTGCGCGGTGCGTCCAGCGCCTGGCGCGGGCAGCCCGGTGCCGCCGAGCACTGGGTCGACCTGGGGCGGGACACCATCCAGGCGATCCTGGCCAAGGTCGACATCGAGGAGTCCCAGACCCCGCTGGCGGGCGCCTCCCCGGACAGCCCGACCCCGCTGGTCGTGGTCAACGAACTGCCGATCACGGTCGCCGTGGTGTTCCGCATCCCCCCGGTGCCGGGCGTGCAGGTGCAGGACGACTTCGGCGACGTGGCCACCATCCCGGCGAACGGGCGACGGGGGTTCTGGCTGCAGACCACCGCGCAGCGGGCCGGCACGTTCACCCTCGACGTCCAGATGACCACCGAGGCCGGCACCCAGCTCGGCAGCACCAAGCGGCTGTCCTACAAGTCCGGCAACTACGGGCCGTTCATCCTGGTCATCACGCTGAGCGCTGCCGCGCTGCTGGTGCTGATGTCCGCGCGGCGCATCCTCAAGCGGCTGCGGGCCAGGCAGCGGCGCCAGGCGGCGGAGCAGTCCGGCGAGCCCCCTGCGGAGGAGGCCCCGGAGACCGCGCAGATCGCCACCACCGAAGGTGATCGAAACCCGAGCTGAGATCCTGGGCGGAGTGCCGTTCCGTCACACTTCCGGGGTGGCACGCCGCGGAGTCGACAGGACCGGGCGGGCCGTTCCCGCGCGGGCGAAGGATTGAGGCAGTGAACCGAGACAGGGATGCCGGGCAGGCGGGCGGTCGCGCGCCGCAACCGGGGACGCACCCCACCATGCCGATCCGGCGACCGGACACCGCCCCGACGCGCCCCGCCCCGCCGAGGACGGCACCGGGCGGTTGGCACGTCGCGGAGACCCAGCCGATCCCGGCGCTGCCGCCGGAGCCCGGGATGAGCCAGGCCGCGGAGCAGGCCACCGAGCAGACCCAGGTGATCCGCCCGGTCTCGCCGGGCGGCGGCAAGCCGTCCCTGCTCAAGGCCAGCGGTTCGATGGCCATCGCGACCCTGACCAGCCGTATCACCGGCTTCCTGTGGAAGCTGATGCTGGCCGGGGTGATCGGCTTCGGGGTCGTCAACGACTCGTTCAACGTGGCCAACACGCTGCCGAACATGCTCTTCGAGCTGCTCATCGGTGGCGTGCTGACCAGCGTCGTGGTGCCGGTGCTGGTGCGCGCCAAGAAGGCCGACGCCGACGGCGGCGAGCGGTTCGTGCAGCAGCTGATGACGCTGGCCGCCGTGGTGCTGGCCGCGGGCACCCTGCTGGCCATGATCGCCGCCCCGCTGCTGACCGTGGCGCTGGTCTCCGACTCGGACGAGTCGAACCGCGAGCTGGTCACCGCCTTCGCGTACCTGCTGCTGCCGCAGATCTTCTTCTACGGCATCAGCGCGCTGGTCGGCGCGGTCCTGCAGGCCAAGCAGATCTTCAGCCCGCCGGCCTGGGCGCCGGTGGTGAACAACCTCGTGGTCATCGCCACCATCGGCGCGCTCGCGTTGATGCCCGGTGAGTTCTCGGTCAACCCGGTCTCGATGACCAACCCGCAGCTGCTCGTGCTGGGCCTCGGCGTCACCCTCGGCGTGGTCTGCCAGGCGGTCGTGCAGGTGCCCGCGCTGCGCAAGACCGGGTTCCGGATGCGCTGGCGCTGGGGTTGGGACCGGCGGCTCTCGGAGTTCGGCGGGCTCGCGCTGTGGATGCTCGGCTACGTCGCGGTCAGCCAGCTCGGCCTGATCGCGCTCAGCCGGGTGGCCACCGAGCACGCCCAGGGCGCGTGGTCGACCTACAGCTACGCGTGGATGCTGCTGCAGCTGCCGTACGGGGTCATCGGCTTCTCGATCATGACCGCGATCCTGCCGCGGATGAGCGCGGCCGCCGCCGACGGCGACCACCAGCGCGTCATCGACGACCTCTCGCTGGGTAACCGACTGTCCACTGTGACCCTGCTGCCGGTCAGCGCGGTGATGACCGCGCTCGGCGTGCCGCTGTCGCTGGCGCTGTTCGCGTTGAAGTCCGACATGTCCGGTCAGGCCACCACGCTGGGCCAGGCGCTGGCGGTCTCGGCCTTCGGCGTCCTGCCGTACGCGCTGACGATGATGCAGATGCGCACGTTCAACGCGCTGAACGACGCGCGCACCCCGACGCTGATCATGGTCGTGATGACCGCGGCCAAGGTGCTGATGGCCTTCGCGCTGCCCGCGGTGCTGGAGCCGGAGCAGATCGTGTACGGGCTCACCTTCGTGAACTCGTTCACCTTCATCATCGGTTGGCTGGTCGGCGAGGTCTGGCTGCGGCACCGGCTCGGTCCGCTGGGCAGCCGCCGTTTCCTCGGCACGCTGGCGAAGACGCTGGTGGCTTCCGCCGCGGGTGGACTGCTGTGCTGGGGGAGCGTGCTCGGGGTCGACGCGCTGATCCCCGGACCGGCGGGCGCCGGAACCGGTTGGCTGCAGCTGCTCGCGGGCCTCGTGGTCGGCTTCGGAGCGATCTTCGGACTGATGTCGGTGCTGCGGGTGGCCGAACTGCAGCCCGCCATCGGGCGGCTCACCGGTTTGCTGCGTCGTCGCTGACTTTCGCGTCACGTACCCTCGATGTCGAAGTCTCCTCCCGTGCGGGGAAGAGGGGTGGTACGCATCCCCTTGCGGACCGGGAGGAGCGGGAGAGGGAAGGTGACCAGCAAACCCACCGAGCAGATCGCTGCGGACCGCGACGATTCCGGCGACGAGGGTTCGGCCGAGCAGGCGCTGACCCCGGGCCGGGTGTTGGACCACGGCCGGTACCGGCTCCTTTCCCAGGTCGGCGCGGACAACCGCTGCAACGCGCAGCTCTGGCGCGCGAAGGACGGCGTGCTGGGGCGGGACGTCGCGCTGACCATCCTGGTCGGCGACCGCTCGGACGCCGAGGCGGCGTCCAATGCGCGGCGCACCCTGGAACGCGCGATGCACGCGAGCACGTTCAACCACATCGGCGTGGCCCGCGTCCTCGACGTCGTCACGCAGTCCTCGAACGACCCGGACGGCGTCCTCGGCATCGTGATCGCCGAGTGGACGCACGGCACGGACCTGCTCGACCTGGTCGCCGAGGGGCCGCTGCCGCCCGGCACCGCGGCGCGGCTGCTGCAGCCGCTGGCCGCCGCGGTCGAGGCGGCGCACCACGCCGGTCTGGTGCTCGGCGCCGACCACCCGCAGCGGATCCGGGTGACGCCGGACGGCGAGATCCGGATGGCCTTCCCCGGCCCGATGTCCCAGGCCACCTCCAGCGACGACGTGCGCGGCCTGGGCGCCGCGCTGTACCTGCTGCTCACCGGCCGGTGGGCGCTCGGTGACGCGCCGGAGGGCGTGCCCGTGGCCCCGACCGGCCCGGACGGCAACCTGGTCGCGCCGCGCACGTTGCGCCCGACCGTCCCGCTGGAGCTGTCCACCGTGGCGGTGCGGGCCCTGGGCAACCCGGACTCCACCGGCACCACCGGCGGTGTGCGGACCGGTGCGGCGGTGCTGCGCGTCCTGGAGCAGCACGCCACCTTCGAAGCGCCCAGCACCACGGGGCAGAGCGCGCCGAGCGAGAGCAACGAGGTCTGGCGGCGAGAGGACCCCAAGCCCGACGAGACCAAGCGCAAGAAGCTGGTGATCAGCGTCGGCGTGCTGGCGGTGGCCACCCTGCTGGTGGTGGCCTGGATCGCGACCTCGCTGCTCAGCGTGTTCACCGACTCCGGGGGCAACAGCCCCACCGGCGAGCAGATCAGCGCCTCGGGCAACCACCCGGGCGGCGAGGAGCCACCCCCGCCGCCGGCGAGCCCGGTGCAGATCACCGCCGGGACCTCGTTCAACACCAGCGGCGACGCGGACGCGCCGCACCGCATCCCGAACCTGTTCGACGGCGACGTGAGCACCTACTGGTCGACCTTCAAGTACAAGCAGCAGTTCGGTCCCGGCGGCATCAGCAACGGCTCAGGGGCAGTGCTGACGCTGGCCCACCCGGCGGTGCTGCGAGAGGTCCTGATCAATTCGCCGAGCGCCGGGGCCAAGGTGGAGGTCCGCCAGGTCAACGGCGCCCCCAGCCTCGAGGGCAGCAAGCTGCTCGGGTCGGCGGTGCTGACCGGTGGGGAAACCGCGATCCCGCTGCAGGCCGACTCGCCGAGCGAGAAGATCCTGGTCGTCATCACCCAGCTCACGCCCAAGGACGGTGGCTTCGAGTCGCAGCTCAACGAGGTCAAGGTCACCGGCAGCGCGGCCTGATCCGGGAGGGCGTCCACGGGTTGTGACCTGAGGCGCTTCTCACGGTCAGTAGAGTGCTGACCCGTGTCTGTCCCCGCAAGATCGGACGCCGAACTCATCGCGGCGCACACCAGCGGAGATCCGCACGCGTTCTCCGAGCTCTTCCGCCGACATCGGGATCGGCTGTGGGCTGTTGCGCTGCGCACCATGCGCGACCACGAAGACGCTGCCGACGCGCTTCAGGACGCGATGATCTCGGCCTTCCGAAACGCCTCGTCGTTCCGCGCCGAATCCCAGGTGACCACCTGGCTGCACCGGATCGTGGTGAACGCCTGCCTGGACCGGATCCGGCGCAGGCAAGCCCGCCCGACCGTGCCACTGCCAGAAACCGGCCCGGCCGAGCCCGCGGTGCCCCGCGACGCCATCGCCGAGCAGGACACCCGGATGGCCGTCCAGGACGCGCTGGCCGCGCTCCCGGAGGACCAGCGGTCCGCGATCGTGCTCGTCGACGTGGAGGGCTACTCGGTGGCCGAGACCGCCTCGATCCTGGGCATTGCCGACGGGACCGTGAAGAGCAGGTGCGCACGGGGGCGCGCCAAGCTCGCCAAACTTCTGGGACACCTGCGGAACCCAAGTGCAGATGCGAACGTCCCAGATGACGCGATGGCCATGCGTCGACGGGAGGGACGATGAGTGGCGAACACCGGCGCACGGGGGCGCCGCAGGGGCCACCGTGGTCCCTGGACCTGCTAGCCGATCTCCACGCCGGTGTGCTGGACGAGCAGACCGCTGAGGAGCTCCGCAGCCAGGTCCAGGACGACCCGGAGGCCAGGGAGATCTTGGCGGCGTTGGACGCCACCAGCGCGGAGCTCGCCGACCTGCCGCCGCTGACGATCCCGGACGACGTTTCGGCCCGCATCGACGCCGCGCTGGAGGCTGAGGTCCAGGCCTGGACCGAGCAGCAGCAGGCGGCGGCACCGGCAGCACCGCCCGCCGAGCAGGGCGGTCAGGTGATCGACTTCGCGGCGGCCAAGCAGCGCCGCCGGCGGCGCTTCACGCTCGGCGCCGGGCTCGTCGGCGTCGCCGCCGCAGCAGCCGCCGTCGTGTTCTCGGTGCTGCCCACCAACACCGAGAAGGGCGTGCCGCAGGCCCAACCGCCGTCCCCGGCACCCAGCGGGAAACCACCGCTGGCCCTGCAGGGCGGCGAGATCAAACTCAGCGGGGCGCAGTTCGCCGAGGCGATGACGAGCCACGACTACCTCGGCGCGCTGAGCGACCCGCAGCAGCTCCTCGGCTGCTTGCAGGCCAACGGCGTCAGCAGCGGCAAACCGCTCGGTGCCCGGCAGATCACCCTGGACGGCGAGCCCGCGCAGCTGATGGTCCTGCCCACCGGCCAGGCGGGCCAGTTCCGGCTCTTAGCGGTCGCCCCGGACTGCGGTCCGAACAACCCGGCCAAGATCTCTGACAGCACCTTCGGCGGCTGAGCGGCGGGGACCGCGGTTCCGGTGCGGACCGCGGTCCCACCCGCGCGCGGTTCCCGCTCCCCGGGACGTCCACCCCGCCCCGCTGTGCCCTGGAACACCGGCTCTCCAAGATCGGGAACAGAGCCGAATAGGATCGCGTTGAGCCGGATACGGTCGCGCGCCGAGCGCGGCGGGGACGCTACGACGGAAGGGGCGCGGTGACTGGCGACGTCCGCAACGTGATCATCGTGGGCTCGGGCCCGGCCGGGTACACCGCAGCGGTGTACGCCGCGCGGGCGGAGCTCGAACCACTGGTCTTCGAGGGGACCCAGTTCGGTGGTGCGCTGATGACCACCACCGACGTGGAGAACTACCCCGGCTTCAAGGACGGGATCATGGGTCCCGACCTGATGGAGCAGATGCGTTCCCAGGCCGAGCGCTTCGGTGCGGAGCTGCGCGCGGAGGACGTCGAGCGCCTCGACCTCGACGGCGACGTGAAGACGGTCCTGGCCAACGGCGTGGAGTACCGCGCCAAGGCCGTCATCCTGGCCATGGGCGCGGCCGCCCGCTACCTGGGCGTCCCCGGCGAGGAGCGGCTGCTCGGCCACGGCGTGTCGGCCTGCGCGACCTGCGACGGCTTCTTCTTCCGCGACCAGGACATCGCAGTGGTCGGCGGCGGTGACTCGGCGATGGAGGAGGCGACCTTCCTGACCCGCTTCGCGCGGTCGGTGACGATCATCCACCGCCGCGACGAGTTCCGCGCCTCCAAGATCATGTTGGAGCGCGCCCGCGCCAACGACAAGATCAAGTGGTTGACCAACAAGGCCGTCACCGAGGTCGTCGGCGAGGGCAGCGTCAGCGGGCTCAAGCTGCGCGACACGGTCACCGGCGAGACCTCCGAGCTGGACGTGACCGGCATGTTCGTGGCGATCGGCCACGACCCGCGCAGCCAGCTGGTGCGCGACCAGGTCACCGTCGACGACGAGGGCTACGTGCAGGTCCAGCAGCCCACCACGCACACCGGCGTGCCCGGCGTGTTCGCCGCGGGCGACCTGGTGGACCACACCTACCGGCAGGCCATCACCGCCGCCGGATCGGGCTGCGCCGCGGCCATCGACGCCGAGCGCTGGCTCGCCGAACACGACACGCCGGCCGCTGAGGTCGCCACCGAGCTCGTCGGCGGCGGCTACGGCGCGGCGAACTGACTGACAACCACGAGGGAGATGACATGGCCGGCAACACCGTGACCGTCGACAAGGACAGCTTCAAGAGCACGGTCCTGGACAGCGACAAGCCCGTCCTGGTGGACTTCTGGGCCACCTGGTGCGGCCCGTGCAAGATGGTCGCCCCGGTCCTCGAGGAGATCGCCGACGAGCACGGCGACAAGATCACCATCGCCAAGCTGGACATCGACCAGAACCCCAGCATCTCGCGCGACTACCAGGTGATGTCCGTCCCGACCCTGCTGCTGTTCAAGGACGGCGAGCCGGTCAAGCAGATCGTCGGCGCCAAGCCGAAGGCCGCGCTGCTGAGCGACCTCGCCGACTACCTGTGAGTTCGTTCGCCGCTCGGGGTCTGTGAAATCGGACTCCATCCGACGCAACCGAATAACGCGGTCCCGCCGTCCAGTCGATATGACAGTGACGGCGGGACCGTGTTTTTGCGCACCGGTCGAGATCGCGCACGCACGCACCGTTGTCGCACGTCCGCCTGCTGGTCCTGGGCCGCAGCGCCGAGTCGGGGCGCACAAGGCACAATTACCCGATGGGTTCGTCCTCCACGGCCCGTCACACGAACGGGACACCGGGACGTACCCGACCATCCTCCGCGCCGGTCCACCCGGCGCCTGAATCGAGCGAGGAGTGCATGCAGCTGCTCCACCGCGGTGACGTCGGTCCGGCCGTTGCCGAGATCAGGAACACCCTTGCGGCGCTGGGTCTGCTGGCCGCCAACGGCCGAACCGATCCGGCGCTGTTCGACCACGCGGTGGAACAGGCGGTCCGGGTCTTCCAGCAACAACGCGGGTTGATCACCGACGGCGTGGTGGGCCCGGCGACCTACCGGGCGCTGACCGAGGCCCGGTGGCGGCTCGGCGACCGCTCGCTGGCGTTCCTGGTGTCCAAGCCGATCAGCGGTGACGACGTGTTCGCGCTGCAGGAGCGGCTGCTGGAGTTGGGCTTCGACGCGGGTCGCCCGGACGGCATCTTCGGCCGCGAGACCGAGCAGGCCCTGCGCAGCTTCCAGCGCGAGTACGGCCTGAACCCGGACGGCATCTGCGGGCCGAGCACGTTGCGCGCGCTGCGGCAGCTCGCGCCGAAGGTCCGGGGTGGGCGGCCGGTGTACCTGCGCGAGCAGGAGAAGGTGCGCCGCGCCGGGCCGCGGCTGCGCGGCAAGCGCATCGTGATCGACCCGGGCCACGGCGGCGCGGACCGCGGGGCCTGCATCGGCGACGTCTGCGAGGCCGACCTGACCTGGGACCTGGCCCGCCGGCTGGAGGGCCGGATGGTGGCCACCGGCATGGAGGCGCTGATCACCCGCGGGCCCAACGCCTGCCCGCCGGACGCCGACCGCGCCGGGTTCGCCAACGAGGCGGGCGCGGACATGTTCCTGTCGCTGCACATCGACGCCAACCACTCGCCGCTGGCCGAGGGTGTGGCGAGCTTCCACTTCGGCACCGGCAACGGCACCACGTCGACGGTGGGGGAGGCGCTGGCGGGCTTCCTGCAGCGCGAGATCGTCGCGCGGACCGGGCTGAAGGACTGCCACACCCAGGCCAAGACCTGGGAGGTGCTGCGCCTGACCCGGATGCCCGCGGTGCGCATGGAGCTGGGCTACCTGACCAACGCCCGCGACCGCGCCCGCCTGCTGGACCCGGCGTTCCGGGACGTCATCGCGGAGGGCCTGCTGGTCGCGGTGAAGCGGCTCTACCTGCTGGGCAAGGACGACCAGCCGACCGGCACCTTCACCTTCGACGACCTCCTGCGCCACGAGCTCGCCCGCGCCGAGGGCGCCTGACCTGCGGTTCCACCCGAGCCCAGGGGAGCGGGGCCGCTGATCCCCAGCGCACAGGTCGACCTGTCGACTTGGTGATATGTCGACTCAGGCGCCGCCGATGACCGGTTCGGCGGTCTTGATCGTCACCGAGCTCAGCAGGCGTTCCAGGGCCGCCTCGACGTCTTCCTTCCAGGAGATCGCGGTGCGCAGCTCCAGGCGCATCCGCGGCCACTTGGGGTGCTGGCGGACCGTCTTGAACCCGACCTGCTGCAGGAACCCGGCCGGGATCACGCAGCTCTCCGCGGTGCCCTGCAGGTCGCCGAAGGCCTCCACGGCCTTGACCCCGCGGCGCGTCAGGTCCTTCGCCACGTTCTGCACCAGCACCCGGCCGAGGCCGCCGTGCTCGAACTCCGGCAGCACCCGCAGCGCGGTCAGCAGCACCGCGTCCGCGCTGACCGGAGCGGTGGGGAAGGCCGAGGCGCGCGGCACCGCGGCGGGCGGGGCGTACATCGCATAACCGGCCGGGACGCCGTCCACGTAGATGATGCGGCCGCAGGATCCCCACTCCAGCAGCACGCTGGAGACCCAGGCCTCCTTCTCCAGTTCGGTCTCGCCGAACTCCTCGGCCTGCTCCCGGATGTGCGGCGCGAGTTCCCAGAACACGCACCGGCGACACCGCTTGGGCAGGTGGTCGAGGTTGTCCAGCGTGACGCCGATGACGCGTCGCGACACCTGACCTCCTGGAATAACCCGCACGGACCCGCACCGCAAGGCGGGGATGTGGCCAGGATAAGCGCCCGCGACCCGGCACCGGAAGCTCCGCCGAGCACCGTCAGCGACCCGATGGGGTGAGATGGGTTACCGACGGGTCGGTATGCGGGAGGCGCTCGTTACATCTGGACCGGTCGCCGACGATAGGACTTGTAGAATCGCCGGAATCGTTCGCGGCCCAGCCGGGGACGAGCAGTGCGCACAACCGAAACCGGAGCGCGATATGACGGATCACGGAAGTCAGCCGAACCCGCCGGAGAAGCCCGCACGCAACCTGGACGCGTACCGGGAGCACTACGCCGAGCGGACCGCAGGGATGACCGCTTCCGAGATCCGAGCTCTCTTCGCCGTCGCCAGCCGCCCCGAGGTGGTCTCGCTGGCGGGCGGCATGCCGAACCTGGCGGCGCTCCCGCTGGACTCGCTGGCCGCCGAGGTGGCGCGCCTGGTGGCCGAGGACGGCCAGGTGGCGCTGCAGTACGGCTCCGCCCACGGCCTGCCCGAGCTGCGCGAGCAGATCTGCGACGTGATGGCGCTGGAGGGCATCTCCGCGCACCCCGACGACGTGATGGTCACCGCGGGCTCCCAGATGGCCCTGGACATGGTCACCCGAATCTTCTGCGACCCGGGTGACGTCATCCTCGCCGAGGGCCCGTCCTACGTCGGCGCGCTCGGCTCCTTCGCCGCGTACCAGGCCGAGGTGGTCCACGTGGCGATGGACGACGACGGCCTCGACCCGACCGCGCTGCGCCAGGCCATCGAGGACGTCACCGCGCAGGGCAAGCGGATCAAGTTCCTCTACACCATCCCGAACTTCCACAACCCGGGCGGCATCACGCTGGCCCTGCCGCGGCGCGCGGAGGTCCTGGAGATCTGCGCCGAGCACGGCATCCTCGTGGTGGAGGACAACCCGTACGGCCTGCTCGGCTTCGACGGCGCGGCGCTGCCCGCGCTGCGCAGCATGGACGCCGACAACGTGGTCTACCTCGGTTCGTTCTCCAAGACCTTCGCCTCCGGCCTGCGGGTCGGCTGGGTCCTCGCGCCGCACGCGGTTCGCGAGAAGCTGGTGCTGACCGCCGAGTCGGCCACCCTGTGCCCGCCCACGCTGAACCAGATGATCGTGTCGCGCTACCTGAGCACGCACGACTGGCAGGGGCAGATCAAGGTCTTCCAGGAGCAGTACCGCGAGCGCCGCGACGCGATGCTCAGCGCACTGGAGCAGTACATGCCGCCGGGGTGCACGTGGACGCGGCCGGACGGCGGGTTCTTTGTCTGGCTGACCGTGCCGGAGGGCGTGGACACCAAGGCGATGCTGCCGCGCGCGGTGACCCAGCGGGTCGCCTACGTCTCCGGAACCGGCTTCTACCGCGACGGGTTCGGCAGCCGCCAGATGCGGCTGTCCTACTGCTACCCGACGCCGGAGCGGATCCGCGAGGGCGTGCGCCGACTGGCCAACACGCTGACCGAGGAGATGGAGCTGGTCCGCACCTTCGGCACCGTGCCGCAGCGCAGCGTGCCGGGACCGCAGGCCCCGTCGCCCGACACGGCGTAGAGTTCTTCCGGTTTCCGAAAGGGTCCACTGTGCACGGCGGTGCACAGTGGACCGCTACTTTTCAGGGGTGTTGTCAAGTGTCTGATCGCTGGGTCGCCGTGCTCGCGGGTGGTCTCTCGCACGAGCGCGAGGTGTCGCTGCGCTCCGGGCGCCGGCTGTCTGCGGCGCTGCGCTCGGTCGGCACGACCGTGGCGGAGTGGGATGCCGATGCCCGGCTGCTGTCCCGCATCGAGCAGGAGCGGCCCGACGCGGTCGTGGTCGCGCTGCACGGCGGGGAGGGCGAGAACGGCGCGGTGCAAGCCGTGCTGGAGATGCTCGGCATCCCCTACGTCGGCACCGGCCCACACGCGTGCCGACGGGCGTGGGACAAGCCGACCGCGAAGGCGGAGCTCGCCCGCGCCGGGCTGAGCACCCCGGACTGGGTGGCGCTACCGCACGCGACTTTCCGCGAGCTGGGCGCGCAGGCCGTCCTGGACGCGCTGGTGGCCAAGCTCGGGATGCCGCTGATGCTCAAGCCGGACCAGGGCGGTTCGGCACTGGGCGCGCACGTGGTGCGCGAAGCCGCCGAGCTGCCGTCGGCGATGGTGGGCGCCCTGTCGTACGGCGACACGGTGCTCGTGGAGCGGTTCGTCGAGGGGACCGAGGTGGCGATCACCGTCATCGACGGGCCGGACGGGCCGGAGGCGCTGCCCGCGGTGCAGATCGAACCGGCCGACGGCGTCTACGACTACACCGCCCGCTACACCGCCGGGCTCACCAGCTACCGCACTCCCGCCGAGATCCCGGCGGAGGCGGCTGCCTCAGCGGGGGAGCTCGCGATCGCAGCGCACCGGCTGCTCGGCCTCCGCGACGTCTCGCGGACCGACGCGATCATCGACCGAAACGGGACTCCGCACTTCTTGGAGGTCAACGTGTCGCCCGGGCTGACCGAGACCTCGCTGCTGCCGATGGCGGTGGAGGCCGCGGACCGGTCGCTGGGGGAGGTCTTCGCCGGACTCGTCGAGCGGGCGATCTCGCGAGCGCACTGACCGATGTTTCACGTGAAACGAGGGCCGGTCCCCGCGGGGGGACCGGCCCTCTTCGTCGACGCGCCTTCCACCTCAGCCCGGGCGGAAGGCGCGGAAATCAGCTACCGAGCGTCATCGTCACCGTGACGAAAACCCATGGTGTCATTCCTCGTGGAGTCCACGAGCCTGTTCACCCAAGATCAACTCGGCAACCCGCTCCAGGTCGTCCACCGAACCGAACTCCACGACGATCCGCCCCTTCCGACGCCCGCGCTCGACCTTGACCCGGGTGTCGAAGTGGTCGGACAGCCGGTCGGCGAGCCGGTCGAAGCCAGGGGCTTGGATCGGCTTCTTCGCCTCCGACTTCTTCTTCGGCGCCTCCCGCTTCGCGAGCGTCACCTGCTCCTCGGTCGCGCGAACGGACAGCCCCTCCGCGACGATCCGCTTCGCCAGGTCCTCCTGCTGCCCGACGTCGTCCAGGCTCAGCAGCGCGCGGGCGTGCCCGGCCGACAGCACCCCGACGGCCACCCGCCGCTGGACCTCCAGCGGCAGCTTCAGCAGGCGGATGGTGTTGGTGATGACCGGGCGGCTGCGGCCGATCCGGTCCGCCAGCTCGTCGTGCGTCACGCCGAACTCGTCCAGCAGCTGCTGGTAGGCCGCCGCCTCCTCCAGCGGGTTGAGCTGCACCCGGTGGATGTTCTCCAGCAGGGCGTCCCGCAGCATGGCGTCGTCCTGCGTCTTGCGGACGATCGCCGGGATGAACTCCAGCCCGGCCAGCTGGGAGGCGCGCCACCGGCGCTCGCCCATGATGAGCTCGAACCGGTCGCGATCCAGCTCCCGCACCACGATCGGCTGCATCAGGCCGAACTCGCGGATGGAGTGCTGCAGCTCGTGCAGCGCCTCCTCGTCGAACACCTGCCGCGGCTGCTTCGGGTTCGGCGTGATGGCGGAGATGGCGATCTCGCGGTAGACCGCACCGGCCACCTCACCACCGCTGGTTTCACGTGAAACCTCGGGAGTGGGGGGCTCCGGGCGCTCGAAGGCCGGTCCGCCGCGCACCGGGGTACCGCGCAGCGCGGCCCCGTCCGCGCCCGCCGGGGGGCCGCTGGGAATCAGGGCGGCGATGCCGCGCCCCAGACCACCTCTGCGCTCGCTCATGCCGTTGTCCTCTCGACACCCCGTTCGGCGATCTCCCGCGCCGCGTCGAGGTAGCTCATCGAGCCGCGCGAGCCCGGGTCGTAGGTCAGCACCGTCTGGCCGAAGCCCGGCGCCTCGGAGATCTTCACGCTGCGCGGGATCACGGTCCGCAGCGCGAGGTCCCCGAAGTGGCCGCGCACCTCGGCGGTGACCTGGTCGGCCAGCTTGGTGCGCCCGTCGTACATGGTCAGCAGGATGGTCGAGACCCACAGCGAGGGGTTCAGGTGCGACTGCACCAGCTCGATGTTGCGCAGCAGCTGGCCGAGCCCCTCCAGCGCGTAGTACTCGCACTGGATAGGGATCAGCACCTCGTGCGCGGCCACCAACGCGTTCACCGTGAGCAGGCCGAGCGACGGTGGGCAGTCGATGAAGACGTAGTCGGGCGCGAACTCGTTGACCGCCTCGGAGTTCAGCGCCTCCTTCAGCCGACCTTCCCGGGCCACCATGGTGACCAGTTCGATCTCCGAGCCCGCCAGGTCGATGGTCGCCGGCACGCACCACAGATTCTTCGACTGGGTGCTCTGCGCCGCCGCGTCGGCCACGCTGATCTCACCGAGCAGCACCTCGTAGACCGACGGGGTGCCGGAGCGGTGCTCGACACCGAGCGCGGTGCTGGCGTTGCCCTGCGGGTCGAGGTCGATCACGAGCACCTTGAGCCCGTGCAGCGCGAGACCGGCGGCCAGGTTCACCGTGCTCGTCGTCTTGCCGACGCCGCCCTTCTGGTTGGCGACGGTGATGATGCGCCGGTGGGCGGGGCGGGGGAGTTCCAGCGTCTCCGGGTGCAGCACCCGCGTCGCCCGCTGGGCCTCCTCCATGATCGGAGTCCAGCCGATGTCGTCCTTCCCGAAGCTCATCGCGGGATCACCGCTCGTCGGCCCGGAGGGGAACCGCATGCCACCGACCGCACGGCCCCTCGTTTCACGTGAAACACGACCCGCTCCGTTTGACTCCGGATTCACCGTCCACGATCCTTTCTCGTTCGACGTGCACCGTCACGACGCCGACCGGACGCACCTCGGGTCGCCGCGACCCGTTCCACCACGACGACGGTCGTCGGCACCTCGAGCGCACCGACGCCGCATGACACCACTTCGCCGCGACCGCCACCGGCCGCGGCGATCGCGGCCGCATCCCGCTCCAGCTCCTCCGCCGCGCTCTCGCCCTTCATGGCGAGCAGGCGGCCGCCCTGGCGCAGCAGGGGGAGGCACCACTTCGCGAGCCGTTCCATCGGTGCCACGGCGCGCGCGGTCACGACGTCCTGATCGGCCAGCCGTTCGCGCACCGGGCCCTCCTCGGCACGTCCCCGCACCACCTCGACGGTGAGCTCCAACTCGGTGATGACTTCCTGCAACCACGCCACCCGTCGAGCCATCGGCTCCAACAGGGTCAGGGTGAGATCCGGGCGGGCGATCGCCAGCGGGATCCCCGGCAACCCTGCCCCAGAGCCTACGTCCAACACCCGGCAATTCGGTGGCAGCAACTCCGCAATCACAGCAGAGTTCAGCAGATGTCTTTCCCAGAGCCGGTCCAATTCGCGCGGACCGATGAGTCCGCGGCGGATCCCGTGCTCCTGGAGCATCTCGTGGAACCGCTCGGCCAAGTCCAGTCGGTCACCGAACACGACCCGCGCCGCCGCAGGCTCGGTCACAGCATTCACCCCGATGTTTCACGTGGAACCAAGGAATCTCCGACCAAGCCTGCCGGATAGCACTCCGCAATCACCATCAACCCCTCCCGGCGCGTTCGAGGGCGCTTCGCCACCGGCTCGGGCGATCTCGCCACGCGCCCCGCAGCGGTAGGCAGGGGAGAGGGCTTCACCGCCAAACGAAAACCCCCATCCCGTCACCCCGAGGAGTTGTGTCACGGTGACGTTAATCCGCGGCCTTCGTTTCACGTGAAACACGACCGGAGAACGACAATGCCCCCGTCCGTGCCGGACGGGGGCATTGGGTTCGTGAGCGGGGGAGCGCGTCAGCTCTTGAAGACGACCACCTTGCGGTTGGGCTCCTCGCCCTCGCTCTCGCTGTGGACGCCGTCGATCGCCGCCACCGCGTCGTGGATGATCTTCCGCTCGAACGGGGTCATCGGGCGGAGGCGGGCCTCCTTGCCAGTCGACAGGACCTCCTCGGCGGTGGTGCGGCCGAGCTCGCTGAGCTCCTGGCGGCGGCCGGCGCGCCATCCCGCCACGTCCAGCATGAGGCGGCTGCGCACGCCGGTCTCCTGCTGCACCGCGAGGCGGGTCAGCTCCTGCAGCGCCTCCAGCACCTGGCCGCGGCCACCGACGAGCTTCTCCAGGTCATCTCCGCCGTCGATGCTCACCACCGCCCGGCCGGCCTCCACGTCGAGGTCGATGTCCCCGTCGTAGTCCAGCAGGTCGAGCAGCCGCTCCAGGTAGTCACCCGCGATGTCACCCTCCTGCACCAGCAGGGACTCGGTGTTGGAGGGGGTTTCGGCAGCTTCGGTCTCGGTTGCCGCCGGGCTCGACTCCTGCACGGTTTCGGACACTGGGTGTCTCCTCTCCAGGGTTCGCGCCGCACTCACCGGGACTCGCCCGGCTTGTCCGTGTCGCGAGAACGGTCTTCGATCACCCCGGGGATCTCACCGGGTTGGTCCTTGGCCGCGTCCGCGGCGCTGTCGGGCTCCTGGGCCGGGGTGGTGTCCACGGCAGTGGACTCGACGACCGCGGGCGCGCTGGCCTGCGCTGCCTCCTCGCGGTCGATCCGGCTGTACACCACCCGCTGCTGGGCCAGCGTCCAGAAGTTGTTGGCCAGCCAGTAGATCAGGATCGCCAGCGGCAGGAACGGACCGCCGATGAGCGCGAACGTCGGGAAGATCCACAGCGTCATCCGGTTCATCACGGCGGCCTGCGGCTGGGCCGCCGCGTCCGCCGTCTGGCGCTGCACGGAGTGGCGCGCGGTGAAGTGCGTGGCGATCGCGGCGGCGATCATCAGCGGCACGCCCACCAGCATCATCTCGAAGCGGTCGGTGCCGAAGGCCGCGAGCACGTCGGGGGCCTGGCTGATGCTGTTGGACAGCTTCGCGCCGAAGAAGTCCGCAGCGACGAAGGACGCCACGTCGTCGGCGTCGAAGATGTAGTTCGACGGCGCCCCCGGCTTGAACCCGTTGAGCACGTGGAACAGGCCGAAGAACACCGGCACCTGCACCAGCACCGGCAGGCAGCCGCTGAGCGGGTTGAAGCCCTGCTCGGCCTGCAGCTTCTGCATCTCCACCGCGAGCTTCTGCCGGTCGTCGCCGTACTTGGCCTGCAGCTCGCGGATCTGCGGGGCGAACTCCTGCATCTTCTTCATCGACCGCACCTGGTGCACGAACGGCTTGAACAGCAGCGCACGCAGTGTGAAGACGAGGAAGATGACCGCCAGCGCCCAGGCGTACCCGCTGGCCGGGTCGAGCACGAAGCCGAACACCTTGTGCCAGAACCACAGGATGGCTGACACCGGGTAGTAGATGAAGTCCAGCACGCGGGCTACTCCTCGGCAGGTTTCTCGGGTGCTCGGGCAGGGGGTCGCGCCGCGGCGCGCTCAGGCGGCACCGGGTCGATCCCCCCAGGGTGCCAGGGACCGCAGCGCAGCAGTCTGCGCAGGGTGAGCCAACCGCCGCGGAACAGGCCGTGCGTGGTCAGCGCCTCGACCGCGTAGGTGCTGCAGCTCGGGTAGAACCGGCACATCGGCGGCAGCAGCGGGGAGATCACCTTGCGGTAGGCGTGCACCGGACCGAGCAGCACCCAGGCGAACGGGCTCGGGCGCCGAGCGGGCGCGCGGAGCCGTTCTTCGTGCTGCTGGTCCTGAGCCATCACCTGGAACCTGTCGCCGGACCACCGGGGGACAGGACGCGGAGCTTCCGGAAGGCCGCGTCCAGGTCCGCGCCGAGTTCGCGGCTGGACGCATCGGCCGCCGCTGGTAGGGCTCGGACCACCACCAGTGTGCCAGCGGGCAGCGCCGCCAGGCGGTCACGCATCAGATGGCGCAGGCGGCGGGTGACCCGGTGCCGGACCACCGCGGTGCCCACGGCCTTGCTCACGACAAAACCCACCCGGGTCGAACTGGTCGATTTCCGGGTGGGTGCCGTATTCGCCTCGGCTTCCGGTGGGGCCTCGCCGCGGTACCGCCCGGGCTCCGGCGCCTGGTCCGGGAGCAACACGTGCACGACCAAGCGGGAACGCCCGGACCGGCGACCACGACGGACCACCAGGCGGAACTCCTGGCTCCTGGTCAGCCGGGCTGCCGCGGGAAGCACGGCCGGACGCGATCAGGCAGTCAGGCGCGCGCGGCCCTGGCGACGGCGCGAGGCCACGATGGCCCGGCCGGCGCGAGTGCGCATGCGCAGCCGGAAGCCGTGCTTCCTGGCACGACGGCGGTTGTTCGGCTGGAAAGTGCGCTTGCCCTTGCTCACGGTCGGATCTCCCGGTTACTACAGGCACCGATGGCCACGGTGAACCACGGTTCGGTCAAGGTGTCCCTGTTCCTTCCCGAGCCGCGGTCGCCAACCCGTGCGATGATCGGCGGAACCGAGCGGCGCACGACGCCGGGATCTCGGCGCAGCGACATGCCCGCTCAGGAAAGCGGGGGACTGTACGAGGGTACGCAGTGGCCTCGACGGACGCACTACCGGGGTCGGGATAAGGCCGGACGACCGCCCGGGCGCGGCGACCAGGCTGCCACATCCCGATCTTGCCGACACCGCCGGGACTTGCTTGTGACCGCCGCGCGACCTTGTTAGCGTGCCCCTCTGCGATGCGCGGCTGGTGGCTGGGAGCACCGGTCGCCGGGGCGCTCTGACCTCGATCGCAGCGGTACGACGGCCCCAGGGGGCGCCACCGCGGCGGCCTGCCGTACCTTCATACACAAGTTGTGGACAACTCTGTGGAGATCTTCGGCGAACAGTTGATCCCCGGAGTTCGGCCCCACCGTCCCGTGACATCGCCGCACCCGAGCACTGTGGGAGCCCGGTCCTCGGGACCGCGATCGGGGGCTGCGCGAGCGAGGGGAGGGGAGCAAGGCGGTGTCCGACCACCAGGCCGATCTCGTTCGCGTTTGGGGCGAGGTGGTGCAGGAGCTGTCCTCCGGCACGCTCTCACCGCAGCAACGCGCCTGGATGCGCGTGACCCGTCCGATCGGACTGCTGGACGGCACTGCGCTGCTCGCCGCGCCGAGCGACTTCGCCAAGGAAGCCATCGAGCGCGCGCTGCGCGACCCCATCACCGACGCCCTGTCCCGCCGCCTCGGCCGGGACGTGTCGCTGGCGGTGAAGGTGGACACCGCGGTCCCCGCGCCGACCAGGCCGGTCGCCGCACCCGCCCCCACCGAGCAGTGGTCCGGCCGGGTGCCCCCGGGCGAGCAGCCCGCCACGCCCTACTTCGCCACCACCGGTCTCGGGCGCGCGCCGGAGAACTTCGGGGAGGGCTTCCGGTCGCCGGAGAACTTCGGCAACACCGCGCACACCGGCTCGATCCCCAGCGGGGAGGGGCGGCACGCCGCACCCGAATCGAAGCCGGAGATCGACTTCCCGACCGCGGAGTTCAAGTGGCCCGGCGGGGAGGCCCCGCAGCCGCTGGAGACCGGCGGCGACGCCGAGGAACCCGAGCCGGAGGCCGAGGAGGCCGAGCCCGAGGAGTCCAGCGGGGAGAACTGGCCGACCTTCGGCCGCGGCGGGCCGCCGATGGCCGAGCCCCAGCCGGGCCAGCCGTTCACCGCGCCGAAGAACCCCTCGCCGACCTCGCAGACCAGGCTGAACGCGAAGTACACCTTCGACACCTTCGTCATCGGCTCGTCGAACCGGTTCGCGCACGCCGCCGCGGTGGCCGCCGCCGAGGCGCCCGCCCGCGCGTACAACCCGCTGTTCATCTGGGGCGAGTCCGGTCTCGGCAAGACGCACCTGCTGCACGCGGTGGGGCACTACACGCAGCGCCTGTTCCCCGGGATGCGGGTGCGCTACGTCTCCACCGAGGAGTTCACCAACGACTTCATCAACTCGCTGCGCGACGACCGCCAGGTCGCGTTCCAGCGCCGGTACCGCGACGTCGACGTGCTGCTGGTGGACGACATCCAGTTCCTGGAGGGCAAGGAAGGCACCCAGGAGGAGTTCTTCCACACCTTCAACACGCTGCACAACTCGAACAAGCAGATCGTGGTGTCCTCGGACCGGCCGCCGAAGGGCCTGCGCACCCTGGAGGACCGGCTGCGCACCCGCTTCGAGTGGGGGTTGATCACCGACATCCAGCCGCCGGAGCTGGAGACCCGGATCGCGATCCTGCGGAAGAAGGCCGCTCAGGACCGGATGAACGCGCCCGCCGACGTGCTGGAGTTCATCGCCTCCCGCATCGAGCGCAACATCCGCGAGCTGGAGGGCGCGCTGATCCGGGTCACCGCGTTCGCCTCGTTGAACCGGCAGCCGGTGGACCTGCAGCTCGCCGAGATCGTGCTGCGCGACCTGATCCCGGACTCGCAGACCCCCGAGATCACCCCGCCGACGATCATGGCGGTCACCGCGGACTACTTCGGCGTGACCATCGACGACCTCTGCGGCCCGGGCAAGACCAAGGCGCTGGCCCAGGCGCGGCAGATCGCGATGTACCTGTGCCGGGAGCTGACCGACTCGTCGCTGCCCAAGATCGGCCAGTACTTCGGCGGCCGCGACCACACCACGGTGATGTACGCGGACAAGAAGATCCGCAAGGAGATGGCCGAGCGGCGCCGCGTCTACGAGCACGTCCAGGAGCTCACGGCCAGGATCAAGCAGCAGTCCCGGTAGGTCCGGACTGATCGCGTGGTGGGCTCCGCGTGCTTATCCCCCTCGAACCACCCAACACCTGAGGTGCGCCGCTGGCCCTAGCTGAGCGCTCACGGTGGCGCACCCCAGACCTGCTCGCCCGGCCCGCCGGTGCGAGCAGTTCGTTCACCTCTCCTCACCTGCTGCGCCCCTGGCGGCGCGCGTGAGTGATTCCTGACCGCTGCGGCCCCGTCCGGCAACCCGACGCGCAGTGGTCGACCACGTCCGGACCAGCGGTCGGCCGCTGCCGGGCGCTCTCCGGCCGCCTGGTGCGATGACTCCTGGGCTCCGCGCGGAACCTTTCTGCCCGACCACCCCCGCGTGACGCACCTGCTCCAGCAGAAAGGTTCCGCGCGGGTGCGGCGGACCCCAGGTACCCGCCGGGGCGGCTGCGGTCGCGAGGTGGGACCCGCCCCGTGGTCGCGCACATCTTTCTGCTGGGCCCCACCGACCGGGCACACCCCCTCCAACAGAAAAAACCTGCCGCCGAACGGCGGCTTCGGAGGCCTCGGTGCCAACCCGGCGCGGGGGTTCGGGCGTCACAACAGGCGTGGACGACCACTTTCCGGGGTTGGTCGAGCGCTCTGCGCGCACAGGGGAGGCGTCGCGGGCTCGAACTTTTCTGGGAGGCGGGGTGGCCTTCGCCTCACCCGGGCGGCAAAAAAGTCCGCCGGAGGGCGAGCTGTCCACAATTTCGCCATCCCCAGGGTTGACCTGGAGTTTTCCCCAGACCATCCACAAGCTGTGCACAGGTGGTGGCGGTCTGCCCACAACCCGGACGGCGGTTGACCACAGGTCTCCCACAGGTTTGCCCACAACCTGACCGGTGGAACTGCCGAAAACCACAGGGGCTGGGTACAACCGGGGGGTCCAACTGTGGATGGAGCTGTGGACAACTGGGGACAGCTGTGGATGGATTCGGGGAGGGTCGAAGTTGTCCACCACCCGGTTGTCGTAGTCCCCGGTTACATCCCGTGCTCATCCACACCTGACCACGCCACCCGACCAGCCCAAACGGCACTTGTCCCCACAACTCACAGGCCTTACTACTACTGCGGTCATTTCTTCTCTTGAAAGAAAAAAGAGAACAGGAGTAAGGGCCGGTGGATAAGTGGACAACTCCGCTCGGCGGCCCGGAGCGGACCGGAGAACTGCTCGGACCCGGATGCGGAGATCGCGGCGCACGCTCTACGGTGGAACTCCCGCGGAGGCAGCCCCGACGAACTTCGCGCCGCAGTCCTGGTGCTCGGGCCGGTCGGTGCCTCGGGGCGTCCGTGCGGGGACCGCTCCACCCCCTGCGGGCCGGAGCACCACGACACGGCAAGAGCCTTGGAGCTCGGACGCAGTTCTCGGCAGCCGGCTCACGGCTGAAACCGAAAGGACACCCATGAAGATCCGCGTGGAACGTGACGGTCTCGCCGACGCCGTCGCTTGGGTCGCGCGCAGCCTTCCGTCGCGGCCACCGGTTCCGGTGCTGGGCGGGGTGCTGCTCGATGCGAGTTCCGGAGAGGCGCTGACCATCTCCGGCTTCGACTACGAGGTCTCCGCACAGGTCACCATCGACGCCTCGATCGACGCCAGCGGCAAGACGCTGGTCTCCGGTCGGCTGCTCGCCGACATCACCAAGGCGCTGCCCGCCCGCCCGGTGGAGCTCACCGTCGACGGCTCGCGCGTCACCATCACCTGCGGCAGCTCCAAGTTCAGCCTGCCGACCATGCCGGTCGAGGACTACCCCGAGCTGCCCGCGATGCCCGAGCACGTCGGCTCGGTGCCCACCGACCTCTTCGGCGAGGCCGTCGGCCAGGTCGCGATCGCGGCGGGCAAGGACGACACGCTGCCGATGCTCACCGGCATCCGGATGGAGATCAACGCCGACAAGCTGACCATGGTCGCCACCGACCGGTTCCGGCTGGCGATGCGCGAGATCACCTGGGAGCCGGGCACCACGATCGGCGACACCTCGGTGCTGGTCCCGGCCAAGACGCTCGCCGACTCGGCCAAGACCCTCGGCGCCGGGGCGAGCAAGGTCGAGATCTCGCTGGCCTCCGGAGACGGCCTGCTCGGCCTGTCCGGCACCGCGCGCCGCAACACCACCCGGCTGCTGGACGCGGAGTTCCCGAAGTACCGCCAGCTGCTGCCCGCGGAGAGCGCGGTCACGGCCAACGTCGACGTCGGCCCGCTGGTCGAGGCGATCAAGCGCGTCTCGCTGGTCGCCGAGCGCGGCACCCAGGTGCGCCTGGAGTTCTCCGACCGCGTGCTGCGGCTGACCGCTGGTGGCGACGACGAGGGCAGCGCGGAGGAGGAGCTCGCGGTGGAGCTCACCGGCGAGCCGCTGACCATCGCGTTCAACCCGGCCTACCTGCTCGACGGCCTCGGTGCGATGAAGAGCGACCGCGCCCAGCTGCAGTTCACCACCGCCAACCGCCCGGCGCTCATCAAGCCGGTCGACGAGGATGGCAACGTGGCGGAGGGCTACCTGTACCTGTTGATGCCGGTCCGCCTGCCGGGCTGATCCACTTCCCACGGCTGCGCGGCTCGCGCAGCGGTGCCGGTAGCGGAACCTCAGGCGCCGTCTGGACCCCTGACCGGGCTGTTCTCGCCAGGCGACGGCTGAGGAGCCGCGGCGGTGCAAGTGGCGTGCGCGGTTCCGGAAAGCAGAATCGAAGCCGGGGCTGGGTCACACCCGGGGCCCGGCCCGACCGGGGGCGCGGCTGCCGGTGGTTAGGCTCCGGTCAGATCGATTCAGCTGGTGCGGTCCACCTCGCGCGCCGACCAACCCAGCAGCAACACAGCTCGCAGAGGAGATCCGGTGCAACTCGGACTTGTCGGTCTCGGCCGAATGGGTTTCAACATGCGTGAGCGGCTGCGCGCCGCTGGTCACGACGTCGTCGGTTACGACCGCAACCCGGACGTCAGCGATGTCGCCTCGATCGCGGAGCTGGTGCGGAAGCTGACCGGCCCGCGGACCGTGTGGATCATGGTGCCGCACGGCGACCCGACCCGGCAGACCGTCGAGGAGCTGGCCGGGCAGCTCTCCGCCGGTGACCTGGTGATCGAGGGCGGCAACTCGAAGTTCACCGACGACCAGGCCAACGCAGCGCTGCTCGCCGAGAGCGGGATCAAGTACGTCGACGTCGGCGTCTCCGGTGGCGTGTGGGGCGCGAAGAACGGCTACGGCCTGATGGCCGGTGGCGACGCCGAGGACATCGAGCGCGCCATGCCGATCTTCGACGCGCTGCGCCCGGAGGGGCCGCGCGACGAGGGCTTCGCGCACGCCGGTCCGGTCGGTGCCGGGCACTACGCGAAGATGGTGCACAACGGCATCGAGTACGGCCTGATGCAGGCCTACGCCGAGGGCTTCGAGCTGTTGTCCGCCTCGGACGTGGTCACCAACGTGCCGGAGACGGTCAAGGCGTGGAGCCGGGGCACCGTGGTCCGCTCCTGGCTGCTGGACCTGCTGGTCCGGGCGCTGGAGGAGGACCCGGAGCTGAACGAGCTGCGCGGCTACGTCAACGACTCCGGCGAGGGCCGCTGGACGGTCGAGGAGTCGATCAACAACGCGGTTCCGACCCCGGTGATCACCGCCTCCCTGTTCGCCCGCTTCGCCTCCCGCCAGGAGGACTCGCCAGCCATGAAGGCGGTCGCGGCCCTCCGGAACCAGTTCGGCGGCCACGCGGTCCAGAAGAACGCGGACTGAACCGAGCCCCGACCTCGTTGCGGGGTGGCGTTCCCGCCGCAGGCGTCGTTAAAGCGATTTGTCGACAAATCGCCGGTTGTTGGTGAGTGGTTCGGCACTGCCGCTCGGCAGTGCCGAACCCACTCGTCCCACCACCGGTCCACCGGAGAACGCGAAGCGCTCTCGGGGCGGATCGGCCGACCACTAAGTTGGATCGTCGTGTACGTCCGCCATTTGCAGGTGACCGACTTCCGGTCCTGGCCGCACGCCGACCTCGCGCTGGAGCCCGGGACCACCGTGCTCGTCGGGTCGAACGGGCAGGGCAAGACGAACCTGGTCGAGGCGATCGGCTACGTCGCCACGCTCGGCTCGCACCGCGTCGCCAGCGACGCGCCGCTGGTCCGCGACGGTGCGCCGCGCGCGGTGGTGCGGGCCGCCGTGGTCAACGGCGGTCGTGAGCTGCTGGTCGAGCTGGAGATCACGCCGGGCAAGGCCAACCGGGCGCGGATCAACCGCGGGGCGGCAGGCAAGCCGCGCGACGTGCTGGGCATCCTGCGCACCGTGCTGTTCGCGCCGGAGGACCTGGCGATCGTCCGCGGTGACCCGGGCGAACGCCGCCGCTTCCTCGACGAGCTGCTGGTCGCGCGCTCACCCCGGTACGCGGGCGTGCGCTCCGACTACGAGCGGGTGCTCAAGCAGCGGAGCGCGCTGCTGAAGTCCGCCGGTGCTGCGCGGCGCGGCGGTGGCAAGGCGGACCTGCGGACGTTGGAGGTCTGGGACGGGCACCTGGCCCGCTTCGGCGCGGAGCTGCTGGCCGGTCGGCTCGACCTCGTCGCCGCGATCGCACCCCATGTGACCAGCTCTTATGCCAGCGTCGCCGCGACCGACGAGGCCAGCGCGCCGTCCGGGCGGGTGGCCGACCTGCGCTACCGCAGCAGCCTCGGCGCCTCGCTGCCCGAGGGCTTCGGCGAGCCGATGGGCAAGGCGGCCGACGTCGACCAGCTGGAAGCGGCGCTGCTCGCCGAGCTGGAGCGGGTCCGGCCGCAGGAGATCGAGCGCGGCGTCTCGCTGGTCGGACCGCACCGCGACGACCTGGAACTGCTGCTCGGCGACCTGCCCGCCAAGGGATACGCCAGCCACGGCGAATCGTGGTCCTTCGTGCTGGCGTTGCGGCTGGCTTCCTATCACCTGCTCACCGAGGATGGCGCGGAGCCGGTGTTGATCCTGGACGACGTCTTCGCCGAGCTGGACCGGCGCCGCCGGGCCCGGCTGGCCGAACTGGTCGCCGGGGCCGAGCAGGTGCTGGTGACCGCGGCGGTGGCCGAGGACGTGCCACCGGAGCTCACCGGTGCGCGTTTCGACGTTCGCGAAGGCGAGGTGCGAAGTGTCCCGTGACCGCACGCAGCCGTCAGGTTCACCGAGCGTGACGAACGGGGTCACTCGGTCCACGGATCTACCCACAGCTGGGGATAACTCTGTGGATGGTGTGGATAACCCGGCGCCACCGGTTGGGTCCGACGGCGCCGCGCTGAGCGGCCCGGACCTGGCCCGAGCCGCCCTGCAGGCCGCCCGCGAACAGACCGCCGCCCGCCGCCGGACCGGCGGGAAGACGGGCGGCAAGGTCCGCACCCGCCGCCGTCGTGGCTGGTCGGGGCCAGGTCCGGACGACAGGGACCCGCAGCCGCTCGGGCGGCTGGCGGCCCGCATCGCCGCGGAGCGGGGCTGGACCGAGCACCTCTCCGGCGGCCAGGTGTTCGCCAAATGGCCCGCGCTGGTCGGCGCCGACGTCGCCGAGCACACCAAGCCGGTCGCGCTCAAGGACGGTGAGCTCACCGTCCAGGCGCAGTCCACCGCCTGGGCCACCCAGCTGCGGCTGCTGCAGCGGCAGATCCTCAAGCGGATCAGCGACGGCGTCGGTCGCGACGTGGTCCGCCGCATCAAGGTGCAGGGTCCGGCGGCCCCGAGCTGGCGGCACGGCCCCCGGCACATCTCGGGGCGCGGCCCGCGCGACACCTACGGCTAGGCCGTCCGCGCCGGGGCTGCCGGACGGGCGGCCGATCGCCGCCGAGATCCCCCGGTCCTGTTTCGCGGCTCTCGGATGGTGGGTCGATTCGAGTTCTTCGCTCTGTGAGCAAGTCAGGGGTGTCCTTGCCCCACTTCTGTCCGGGGAGACCAGTAGAATCAAACCGGGTGTGGCCGAGGCGCACGCCAGGAAGCGCATCGGCGTGGTGCGCGGCACCGGCCGAGGGCCGGCAGCGGCGCCAGCAGACGAGAGTCGCCCCGAAGTGGTCAGCGGTGCGGGACGGGGCGCGTTCGAACCGGCATCGACCGATCACCCTGACAGCACCACAGTCGGCTCAAGGAGAAATCGAGGCCCGTGGCACCGAAGAAGAGCGATTACAACGCTTCATCCATCACCGTTCTTGAGGGCCTTGAGGCCGTCCGCAAGCGTCCGGGCATGTACATCGGTTCGACCGGTGAGCGCGGCCTGCACCACCTGGTGCAGGAGGTCGTGGACAACTCGGTCGACGAGGCGATGGCCGGGTACGCGACCACCGTCGAGGTGACCCTGCTCGCCGACGGCGGCGTGCGCGTGATCGACGACGGCCGAGGCATCCCGGTGGAAATGCACCCGGTGGAGAAGAAGCCGACCCTCGAGGTCGTGCTCACCGTGCTGCACGCGGGCGGCAAGTTCGACAGCGACGCGTACGCGGTCTCCGGTGGTCTGCACGGCGTGGGCGTCTCGGTGGTCAACGCGCTGTCCACCGCGCTGGAGGCCGAGATCCACAGCGGCGGGCACGTGTGGCGGCAGCGTTACGAGGACTCCAAACCCGTCACCGAGGTCCAGCGCGGGGAGAAGACCGACAAGTCCGGCACCAGCATCACCTTCTGGGCCGACCCGACGATCTTCGAGACCACCCGGTACAACGCCGAGACGATCGCCCGCCGCCTGCAGGAGATGGCCTTCCTGAACAAGGGCCTGACCATGATCCTGCGCGACGAGCGGGTCTCCGACGAGGACCAGGCCGGGGAGGACGCCAGCGGCACCGCCGCCCGCGTCAAGGAGCGCACCTTCCACTACCCGGGCGGTCTGGAGGACTTCGTCCGGCACATCAACGCCACCAAGGAGCCCATCCACAAGAAGGTGGTGGCCTTCAGCGCGTCCGGCGACGGGCAGGAGCTGGAGATCGCGATGCAGTGGAACTCCGGCTACAACCAGTCGGTCTACACCTTCGCGAACACCATCAACACCCACGAGGGCGGCACCCACGAGGAGGGTTTCCGGTCCGCGCTGACCCGCGTGGTCAACGCCTACGCGCGGGACAAGAAGCTTATAAAGGACAAGGACGGCAACCTCACCGGTGACGACATCCGGGAAGGGCTGGCCGCGATCGTCTCGGTGAAGGTCCGCGAGCCGCAGTTCGAGGGCCAGACCAAGACCAAGCTGGGCAACACCGAGGTCAAGTCGTTCGTGCAGACCACCGCCTTCGAGTGGCTGACCGACTGGTTCGAGCGCAACCCGACCGAGGCCAAGGTGATCGTCAACAAGGCGGTCTCCTCGGCGCAGGCGCGGATGGCCGCGCGCAAGGCCAAGGAGCTGGTGCGCCGCAAGAGCGCGATGGACATCGGCGGCCTGCCGGGCAAGCTGAAGGACTGCCAGTCCAACAGCCCGGAGGAGTGCGAGCTCTACATCGTGGAGGGCGACTCCGCGGGTGGCTCGGCGAAGGAAGGCCGCGAGTCGCGGTTCCAGGCGATCCTGCCGCTGCGCGGCAAGATCATCAACGTGGAGAAGTCGCGGATCGACAAGGTCCTCAAGAACAACGAGGTCCAGGCGATCATCACCGCGCTGGGCACCGGCATCCACGACGAGTTCGACCTGTCCAAGCTGCGGTACCACAAGATCGTGCTGATGGCCGACGCCGACGTCGACGGCCAGCACATCCGGACCCTGCTGCTCACCCTGCTGTTCCGCTTCATGCGCCCGCTGATCGAGAACGGCCACGTGTTCCTCGCACAGCCGCCGCTGTACAAGATCAAGTGGCCGCGTTCGGAACCGGAGTACGCCTACAGCGACCGCGAGCGCGACGCGCTGCTGGAGGCGGGCGCCGCCGCCGGTCGCAAGCTGCCGAAGGACGACGGCATCCAGCGCTACAAGGGCCTCGGCGAGATGAACGCCGACGAGCTGTGGGAAACCACGATGAACCCGGAGACCCGGCTGCTGCTGCAGGTCTCGCTGGACGACGCGGCCACCGCGGACGAGCTGTTCAGCGTGCTGATGGGCGAGGACGTCGAGGCCCGGCGCTCGTTCATCACCCGCAACGCCAAGGACGCCGGCTTCCTCGACGTCTGACGCCGCCGCGCAGGCCCACCAACGAACTCTTTCGAGTAGCAAGGGACGAGCATGACGGAAATCCTGCCGCCGGAACACGGCCGGATCGAACCGGTTGAACTCCAGCAGGAGATGCAGAACTCCTACATCAACTACGCGATGAGCGTCATCGTCGCGCGCGCCCTGCCGGACGTGCGCGACGGGCTCAAGCCGGTGCACCGGCGCGTGCTGTACGCGATGTACGACTCGGGCTTCCGCCCGGACCGCGGGTACGTGAAGTGCTCCCGCGTCGTCGGCGACGTGATGGGCAACTACCACCCGCACGGCGACTCGGCGATCTACGACACGCTGGTCCGGCTGGCCCAGCCGTGGTCGATGCGCCACCCGCTGATCGACGGCCAGGGCAACTTCGGCTCGCCCGGCAACGACCCGGCCGCCGCCATGCGGTACACCGAGTCGCGGCTGGCCCCGTTGGCGATGCACATGCTCGCCGACATCGAAGAGGACACCGTCGACTTCTCGGACAACTACGACGGGCGCACCCAGGAACCCGACGTGCTCCCGGCGAGGTTCCCGAACCTGCTGGTCAACGGCGGTGGCGGCATCGCGGTCGGGATGGCGACCAACATCCCGCCACACAACCTGCGCGAGGTCGCCAGCGGCGTCGTCTGGGCGCTGGAGAACCCGGACGCCGACGACGACCAGCTGCTCGACGCGCTGATGGAGCGGATCAAGGGCCCGGACTTCCCGACCCACGGCCTGATCCTCGGCACCAACGCGATCGCCGACGCCTACCGCACCGGCCGCGGCTCCATCAAGATGCGGGCCGTCGTCAACGTGGAGGAGGACAGCAAGGGGCGCACCACGCTGGTCGTCACCGAGCTGCCCTACCAGGTCAACCCGGACAACCTCATCGAGAACATCGCCTCGATGCACCGGGAAGGCAAGATCACCGGCGTCTCGGACATCGCCGACGAGTCCAACAGCCGCCGCGGCATGCGGATCGTCGTGACGCTCAAGCGCGACGCGATCCCGAAGGTCGTGCTGAACAACCTCTACAAGCACACCCAGCTGCAGACCACCTTCGGCGTCAACATGCTGGCCCTGGTCGACGGCGTGCCGCGCACGCTGCGCCTGGACCAGGTCATCCGGTACTACGTCAAGCACCAGGTCGAGGTCATCGTCCGGCGCACCAAGTTCCGGCTGAAGAAGGCCGAGGAGCGCGCCCACATCCTGCGCGGCCTGGTCAAGGCGCTGGACATGCTGGACGAGGTCATCGCCCTGATCCGGCGCTCGCCCACGGTGGACGACGCGCGCACCGGCCTGATCGAGCTGCTCGACGTGGACGAGATCCAGGCCAACGCGATCCTGGAGATGCAGCTGCGCCGCCTGGCCGCCCTGGAGCGGCAGAAGATCGTCGACCAGCTGGCCGAGATCGAGCGCGAGATCGAGGACCTCAAGGACATTCTCGCCAAGCCGGAGCGGCAGCGGCAGATCATCCGCGACGAGCTGATGGAGATCGTCGACAAGTACGGCGACGACCGCCGCACCAAGATCGTCCCGTTCGAGGGCGAGGTCTCCATGGAGGACCTCATCGCCGAAGAGGACGTCGTCGTCACCATCACCCGCACCGGCTACGCCAAGCGGACTCGCACCGACCTGTACCGGGCGCAGAAGCGCGGCGGCAAGGGCGTGCAGGGCGCGCAGCTGAAGCAGGACGACATCGTGTCGCACTTCTTCGTCTGCTCGACCCACGACTGGATCCTGTTCTTCACCAACAAGGGCCGGGTCTACCGCGCGAAGGCCTACGAGCTGCCGGAGGCCAACCGCACCGCGCGCGGCCAGCACGTGGCGAACCTGTTGGCGTTCCAGCCGGACGAGCAGATCGCCCAGGTCATGCAGATCAAGGACTACACCGCCGCCCCGTACCTGGTGCTGGCCACCAAGAAGGGGTTGGTCAAGAAGTCCCGGTTGACCGACTTCGATTCCAACCGATCGGGTGGTCTCATCGGCGTCAACCTGAAGGAGGACGACGAGCTGGTCGGCGCGGTGCTCTGCTCCGCCGACGACGACCTGCTGCTGGTCTCGGCCGAGGGGCAGTCGATCCGGTTCCACGCCACCGACGAGGCGCTGCGGCCGATGGGTCGCGCCACCTCGGGCGTGCTGGGCATGCGGTTCAACGAGGGCGACGAGCTGCTGGCCATGGGCGTGGTGCGGGAGAACCGGTACGTGCTGGTGGCCACCGACGGCGGCTACGCCAAGCGCACCCCGATCGACGACTACCCGGTGCAGGGTCGTGGCGGGAAGGGTGTGCTGACTCTCCAGTACGACAACAAGCGTGGCAGGCTTGTGGGGGCGCTCATCGTCGAGATCGACGACGAGCTCTACGCGATCACCTCGAGCGGTGGGGTCATCCGGACCACCGCCAAGGAGGTCCGCAAGGCCGGCAGGCAGACGAAGGGGGTTCGTCTGATGAACCTCGACGAGGGGTCCGCGCTGGTGGCCATCGCGCGCAACGCCGACGAGGCCGCCGACCCGGACGCTGCGGGGCCGGAGCAGCAGAAGTAAAACCTGTGGGAGACCACGCCGCACACCGCCGACGATCACCGAAGGATCGCTCGTGACATCTTCCGAGAAGCCGGAGTCCTCGGGCCCGCAGCAGGACGCGGACCAGGCTTCGGTCAGCACGCAGACAGTCGACAGCACCGCAGGGTCGGACACCGGGGCCGACGCGGCGGCCGCCGAGGCCGCCAGCGCCAGCGGTGAGGAGCTGAACGGCACGGAGACACCTCCGCCGTGGCAGCGCGCATCGGCGTCGGCGGCCGGGGCGGAGGCCACCGAAGCCGCCGCGGCGGCGCCGGAGGCGCCGGAGGTCGACGACACGCAGACCATCCCCAAGCAGTTCGCGGACCAGGAGACGGTGCGCACCAAGGTGCCGCAGTCCGCCCGGACCCAGGTGTCGTTCACCGGGGCCGGTACTGGTCCGGCGGGGCCGGGGCGCACCGCGTCGACCCCGTCGGCGCGCCGCCCCAGCCGGGGACCGCGGCGGGCCAGCCTGCAGGTCAAGCGGCTGGACCCGTGGTCGGTGCTGAAGCTCGCGCTGGTGCTCAGCGTGGCGCTGTTCTTCGTCTGGATGATCGCGGTGGCGGTGCTCTACGGCGTGCTCGACGGCATGGGCGTGTGGGACCAGCTCAACGGCACCTTCAGCGAGCTGACCCAACCGGACGACGCCGCGGCCGAGCCGCTGATCAGCGCCGCCCGGGTGTTCGGCGTCGCCTCGATCATCGGCGCGATCAACATCGTGCTGGTGACCGCGCTGGCGACGGTGGCCGCGTTCATCTACAACGTGGCGGCCGACTTCGCCGGTGGCGTCGAGGTCACCCTGTCCGAGCGGGAATGAGCCGCTGACGTGGCGATTCCGGTGCACCGGGCCGGAATCGCCACGTCCCGGCGGGCGCTAGGCGACCCCCCGTTCGAAGGGCCTCCAGGCGTCATGTAGTCTCTTAACCACAACAAGGGCCTATAGCTCAGGCGGTTAGAGCGCTTCGCTGATAACGAAGAGGTCGAAGGTTCAAGTCCTTCTAGGCCCACTGGGAACCCTGCCAACACCCCGAGACGTCACGGGCCGCGCGCCGCGTGCAAGGAGGCGACCGGAAGTGAAGAAGCTGCTCGCACTCGCCGCAGTTGCTGGAGTCGTGCTGTTCGTCGTCCGGCGCAACCGCGCTGCCAAGGCCGAGGCCGACCTCTGGCGTGAGGCGACCGCCGAGGCCTGATCGCCCGGCGAACCACCTGAACCAGCCCGGTCCGGTCCGCCGAGCCGGGCTGTTCTCGTCGCCAGCACCACCGATCCGGTCGCGCGGCGACGTCCAGGGGACGTAGCTCAATTGGCAGAGCACCGCCTTTGCAAGGCGGGGGTTAGGGGTTCGATTCCCCTCGTCTCCACTCGGAGTTGGGTGGAGTGTGCCAACGGAATGCGTTGGCCTTTACTCCTCGTCATCATTTTGGGGGGAGCGACTCCCCCCAAGCCCCCCTGCGGTGCGGGGGTTTCTTTTTTGTTTGCTCCTTGCGTGGGGAGCCTTCTGGGGCTGCTCATGGACCAGCGGTCTTCGAACTTTCCGCTCGGTGGTCCCGCTCGGCGGTCCCGTCCGGTCTTGTGGGGGGCTTGGTGGGGGTGGGTTTTGTTGTTGGTTGTTCGGGGTTAGTGCCTGCGGTGTTCAGGAGCTGGTCGCAGTTAGGGCGGGGGTTCTTCCAGGCTGGCTGGAACTGCTTCGTTGCGACACCCTCCGGCGTACACCGCGATGGCGCGTGCGGGTAGCGGCGCATCGTGTACTGGTTTTCCGTGCTCGTCGAGGGGTGCGTGGCCGGACGGTGACAACGCCCGCCGAGCGCACTTCCTGTGCACAGTCATCAACGGACTCTCGCTCGAACGGGCGTTGCCAGCCGTCGACGCCGTGCTGGGTCCGCCGCCCGCCCAGCAGTAACTCGCGGACTCCTCCGCAGCCGGTCAGAAGTTCAGCGGGTGGGCCCGGTACCAGTCGAGGGTGTTCTTGATGCCTTCTTCGAGTGGGGTTGGGCTGCGGTCGAAGCGCTCCTCGAAGGCGGTGGAGATCATGTTCTGCGGGATCTCGTGCTGGTAGAAGAGTTCCGCGTACTCGGCCATGAACTGGGCGTCGAAGGGCCCGGTGGGGGTGGGGCCTTCGAGGACCTGCCTGGTGAGGGGCCTGCCCGTGAGGCGTTCGACCAGGTCGTGGACCTGCTTCGTGGTGATGGCCGGGGCTGTCGGCAGGTGCCAGACCCGCCCGGTCGCATCGGGGGCGGCCGTGCCGAGGTCGACCAGCGCCTGGGCCACGTCGGGGAGGTAGGTGTAGCTGTGGGGGAGGTCGATGTCGCCGAAGGCCAGGACCGGCTCACCCGCGAGGGCTGCCGGGAAGAAGGTGGCGCCGAGGGTGGAGAGCAGGACCCTGGGGCCGTAGAAGTCCGCTGAACGGCCCAGGACGACCTCTGCCTCGCCTGCCCGGTGGGCGTCCAGGTAGGTCTGGTCCAGGGCTGCGCGCATCCGGCCCTTGCGGCTTGTTGCTGCCCAGGGGGTGTTCTCGGTGATCGCTTCCCCGTCCGCTTCGCCGTAGGGGTAGAGGGTGTCGAGGACGACCAGGCGGGCTCCGTGGTGGGTTGCCGCCGCGAGGATGCTGCCAGCGATGCCGGGCATCAGGTCGACTTGCTGGTGGTACGGGACGTTGACCGCGTGGTAGATCGCTGCGGCACCTTGGGTGGCCGCTCTCGCCTGGTCGGGGTCGGAGACGTCGGCCTGGACCACTTCGACGCCGGTGAGGGCGTTCTTGATCGGGCCGCGGTTGACGTGGCGGACGCGGAGGCCGCGGCTGAGCAGTTCGTCCACCGTTGTTGTTCCGGCGGGCCCGGCGCCGAGCACGACGTGCAGGGCTGGGGACATCGTTCCTCCTTCGTGAATGACTGGTCATTCACTTTCGTGGGCAGCACGAGGCGCTCCCGTGCCGCGGGTGTTGGTCAGGTGTGGCGGAGGCCGGTGGTGAGCGCCTTCGCCCAGGTCGCGTCGGTGTTGAACGCGTCGATCGCGGTCAGCAGGTGGCAGAGCTGGCCGCGGGCGATGAACTCCTGGGCCTGGTCGGCACTGGCCCGGGTCCGGGACATCGCGAAGTCGGTGATCCGGGCGTAGCCGGTGCGGACCGCGGCGGCGACTTCGGGGACCTGGGTCGAGGCCAGGGCCTGGACCTGGACCAGCAGCAGGTCGCGGTCGGCGATCAGCTCGGTGTAGCGGGCGCCCATGCGGTCGAGGACCTCGGCGGGCTCTGCTACTCCGGCCTCGTCCGCCGCCTCCGCCAGGGCTTCGAGGATCCGGTCGTAGCAGTCCTCGATGGCGGCGACGAAGAGGTCCACCTTGCGCGGGAAGAGCTTCATGACGTACGCGGCGGAGATTCCCGCGTGCTCGGCCACCTTGGTGACCGGGCTGGTGGTGTACCCGGACCGCGCGAACACGTGCACCGCGCTCCGGATCACCGCCCGCCGCCGCTCCTCGGCGGTCGACCTCGAACCACTCATGGTGAGTGACTGTACATTCACTACTTGGCCGTGGCAAGCGGCTGGACCTCTTCCAGTGAGCGGAAGCAGGAGCGCCGGGTGGGGTGGTTGAGCGGGCAACATCCCTGCACCAGATCCCCGCAGCGCAACGAGGAGGTTGGGCGATGGCCGGGCGAGGTGCCACCGGGCGGAGCGGGTGGGTGCTGCCGCTGTGCTGGACCGCAGTGCTGCTGGACGGGTTCGACCTGGTCGTGCTCGGCAGCGTGCTCCCGGTGCTGCTCGAGGGGCAGCAGTGGGGGCTGACCGCAGCCAGCGCCTCCGTGGTGTCGACCGCCGGGCTGGTCGGGATGACCATCGGCGCGCTGGCCATCGGGACGGTCACCGACGTCATCGGTCGGCGCAAGGCGCTGATCTTCGCCGTGACCAGCTTCTCGCTGCTCACCGCGCTGTGCGCGGTCGCGCCCTCGGTGTGGGTGTTCGGCCTGCTGCGGTTCCTCGCCGGGCTTGGGCTCGGCGGTTGCCTGCCGACCGCGATCGCCCTGGTCACCGAGCACGCCCGTCCCGGCCGCAGCGGGAGCGCCACCACCACGATCATGACCGGCTACCACGTCGGAGCCGTGCTCACCGCGCTGCTCGGGATCGCGGTCCTGCCGAACCTGGGGTGGCGCGCGATGTTCGTCCTCGGGGCAGCACCGGCGCTGGTGCTCGTGCCGCTCATGCTCCGCCACCTGCCGGAGTCGGAGTCCTTCCAGCGCGCGAAGCCGGAGCGCGGGATCAGCGGCGGGGCGGAAGCCGTCGCCTCGCTGTTCCGCGGCGGGTTCGCCCGCGCCACCATCGCGTTCTGGGTCACCTCGTTCATGGGCCTGCTGCTGGTCTACGGGCTCAACACCTGGTTGCCGCAGATCATGAAGTCCGCCGGTTACCCGCTCGGGGCGGCGCTGGGGCTGCTGCTGACGCTGAACGTCGGCGCGGTGATCGGACTGCTGATCGCCGGGGCGGTGGCCGACCGGGTCGGGCCGCGGCCGTCCACCATCAGCTGGTTCGCGGCGTCGGCGGTGTTCCTGGCGGCGTTGAGCATCAAGCTGCCCGGCATCGGCGTCCACGTGGCGGTCCTGGTCGCGGGCTGCTTCGTGTTCAGCTCGCAGGTGCTGGTGTACGCCTACATCGGTCGCTTCTACCCGGCGGCGAACCGGGCGACCGGGCTCGGCTGGTCGGCCGGGGTCGGGCGCATCGGCGCGATCTGTGGTCCGCTGCTCGGCGGTGCGATGCTCACCGCGGGCATCGCCTACCCGTGGGGTTTTTACGCCTTCGCCGCGGTCGGCGCGCTGGGGGCCGTCGGAGCGGCGTTCGTCCGGCGCCCCGAAGTCCCGCAGGTGCAGGGGAGCACGGCGTCCCAACGCGCCTGACGATCATGCCGCGTCGCGCACCGCCCGCCGCACCGCTTGGCGGTCCACCCCGTGGGAGGCCAGCAAGTCGGCGGCGACTCCTCGGCCGCCGAGCAGTGCGAGCAGGACGTGCTCGTCGCCGATCCGGCGCTGCCGCAGGTCAGCGGCTTCGCGCAGCGCTCCGACCAGCGCGGACCTGGCAGCGGGGGTGAACCGCTTGTGCCCCCTGGGGAGCCACCGGCGTCGGCGCGGCTTGTCGACCAGGGCGTCCGGGCCGAGGGAGCGTTCGACGTTGGCGACGAGCTCGTGCACGTCGATGCCCAGGTCGCGCAGGGCCGACGCGTCGGAGTCGCTGAGCCCGCCGAGCTTGCGGGCCTTCTCGTAGGCGGCGGCCACCGCATCTTGGTCCACGCCGTGATCGGTGAGCAGCTGACCGGCCCGGGTGGTCGGCGTGCTGGCCAGCGCGAGCAGCAGGTGCTCGTCGGTGATCTCCGGGTGCCCGCGCAGCTCGGCGAACGCCGAAGCGCCGACCACCGCCCGACGGGCGTCCGCGGTGAACCTCTCGAACATGGTCATGACCTCCCGTGCTTCTTGTGCACGGCCTGCCGGGACACGCCCAGCGCCGTTGCGACGTCCTGCCACGACCAACCCTGGTTGCGCGCGTTGCGCACCTGCGCGGATTCGAGCTGCTCGAGCAGTTTCCGGAGGGCCGCCACCGCGCGCAGGCCCACTACGGGGTCCTGGTCGCCCGCTGCGGCGGCGAGTTCGGTCGCTTGTGCCATGACGTCAACTTACGTTGACGCACGAGAGGTGTCAACCTGGGTTGACGAAGACTCAGCCCTCGACGGACTTCCTGATCCCGTCGAGGGTCTGCCGCATGCCCTCCTCGAGGAGTCCGCGGCGGAACTCAGCGAACGTGGCCGCCTCCTCCGGCGGGAGGCTGTCCCGGATGGCCAGCAGCCGGGCCGGCGGGGACTTCATCCGGTAGCGCTGGGTCAGCACGCAGCCGTCGCTGGTCGGCTCGATCTCGAAGGACCACACCGAGGCCTCCGGGTCCGAGGGGTTGGAGAGCACGGCCCAGGAGAAGCGGCGCCCGGGCTCGGCCGCGACCACCTCGCAGTCGGCGGACCAGGACCGGTCACCGCGGCGGTTGTGCCCCCTGAAGCGGGCGCCGACCGCGCCTGGCTCCCCAGTGGTCCACTCCCCGCCGACGCACTCCGGGCTCCACTCGCCCATCCGGGTGATGTCGCTGGCCACCCGGTACACCTCGGCCGGGGTCGCGGCCACCTCGACGGTTGCCTGCAAGTCGTAGCTGATCGTTTCTGCCATGCCCACAATCCTGGCCGCGTGCGAACACCCGGAGCACAGTGATACGAGTCACAGCCAAGGGCTCCTCCGGGCGGCGCGCCCGGAGGAGCCCTTGGCTTTCGAGGACTAGTGGGAGCGTTCCGAGGTGGGCTGGTGCTGGCCGTCGGTCTGGGACGGGACCTCGGGGCGGTCCGCGCGGTGGCGGGCCGGGGTGTCGCGCCGGGTGAAGTCGTTGTCCGCGGAGGCGACCGGGAGCTCCTCCGGGCGGCGCGAGAACGCCACCGCGGCCGCCCCCGCCAACCCGGCCAGCACCAGCAGCACCCACGGCCACTTGCGGCGCTTCGGCTTGGGCGGGCTGATCCGCGCGGCCAGCTCCTTACGGGCGGCCGTGGTGTTCTTGGCCCACTGCTTGCGGGACGCCGCGGCCTTCTTCTCCCACTGCTTGCGCGCCTTGCGGCTGCGCTTGGCGAGTTCCTTGCGGGACATCCCGGTGGCGCGCTGCGCGATCCGCTCCTGCAGCTCGTCGGTCGAGATGCCCCGGTTGGCGAGTTCCTGCTCGGCCAGCGCGGCGGCGTGCTTGGAGAACGCCACCCCGACCTCGCTCGCGCGCCTGGCGTTGCGGCGAGCCGACTTGATGCCGGTCCCCACCGCCTTGCCCACGCTCTCGCCAGCTCGGGCCATCGCCTTCACCTCATCCATCCTGTGCCTCCTCGGGGCCCTGTTCGATCAAGCGGCACCAGCCGCTCGCGCTGCTCGGTGAGCAGGTTCACCACTCGGGTACTCGGAGTACGTCCGGCGAGGACAGCCCGGCACCGGCGGACGCGCGGGAGGAATCGGCGCAGCTCAGGGGCGCTAGCGGTACCGCTGTGCGAACCACCCCTGGCACCCCCTCGAACCCGGCGTCCACCGATCGACGTGCTGGCCGCGTCGAGGCCCATACTGCACCCAGGAACCGAGATCGGCCTGTTCGATGGCAGGATGGTCGAGTGGCTGAAGACAACGGATCGCTCGTTGGGACGACGGTGACCGCCACCCTGCACACCTCGCAGGGGGACATCCGGATCAACCTGTTCCCCGACCAGGCGCCCAAGACCGTCAAGAACTTCGTGGGTCTCGCCGAAGGCACCAAGGAATACGCAGCCCCGAACGCGAAGGGCGAGAAGTCCGGCCCGTTCTACGACGGGGTGATCTTCCACCGCGTCATCGACGGATTCATGATCCAGACCGGCGACCCGACCGGCACCGGCCGGGGCGGCCCGGGCTACCAGTTCGGTGACGAGTTCCACCCGGAGCTGCAGTTCTCCAAGCCGTACCTGCTGGCCATGGCCAACGCCGGGCCGAACACCAACGGCTCGCAGTTCTTCATCACGGTGGCCGCGACCACCTGGCTGAACTACAAGCACACCATCTTCGGCGAGGTCGCGGACCAGGATTCCCGCAGCGTCGTCGACTCGATCGCGCAGACCGCGACCGGCTCGGGTGACCGCCCGGTCACCGACGTCATCATCGAGAAGGTCTCGATCGAGCGCGGCTGACCACCGCCAACCGAGCAGAGGGCAGGTCCGACACGTGACTGTTCCGCCCGGATCTCAACAGGGGGCGGACGGGGCGCCGCCGCAGCTGCCGACCTGCGTTCGGCACCCCGACCGCCCCACCGGCCTGCGCTGCACCCGGTGCGAGCGCCCGGCATGCCCGGAGTGCCTGCGCGACGCCTCCGTCGGGCAGCACTGCGTCGACTGCGTCGCGCAGGGCCAGCGCGGCACCCGGCAGCCGGTGACGGTCGCCGGTGCGCGGCTGGCCAGCAAGCCGATCCTGGTGCCGGTGCTGATCGCCGTGAACGTGGCCGTCTTCGCGCTCACCGCGGTGCAGGCGGGCAGCATCGGCGCGAACTTCACCGCGCCGCTGTTCGGCGACTTCGCGCTGTGGCCGATCCTGGTCGCGGGTGGCGAGTGGTGGCGGCTGCTCACCGCCGGTTTCCTGCACATCGGGCTGCTGCACCTGGCGATGAACATGATCGCCCTGTGGGTGATCGGCCGGGACCTGGAACTGCTGCTCGGCCGGGTGCGGTTCGCCGCGGTGTACGGCCTGTCGCTGCTCGGCGGCAGCGCTGCGGTGTTCCTGTTCGGCGAGGAGGCGAAGGCGGTGGCCGGTGCCTCCGGCGCCGTGTACGGGCTGATGGGCGGCATCGCCATCGCCGCGCTGCGGCTGAAGGTGAGCCTGCGGCCGGTGCTGGTGGTGATCGCGCTGAACATCGCGGCCAGCGTGCTGATCCCCGGGATCTCGCTGCTCGGGCACATCGGCGGCCTGGTGCTCGGTGTGCTCGCGACCGGTGCGCTGGTCTACGCGCCCCGCAACCGGCAGGTGCTGGTCCAGGCCGGTGCGCTCGGCGCGCTCCTGGTGGTGCTGGTCGCGGTGCTGATCACGCGTGACGCGCAGTTCGGCAACGTGATCTGCTTCGGTTCCGGAGCGCAGACGCGCTGCGGCGTGCTCGGTTCGTGAGGTCAGCCCTGCCAGCTCCGCAGGGCGTCGGCGACGTCCTGCGGGTCCGCGCCGAGGTCCAGCCGGGTGAGGATGACCAGCACGTCCGCGTCCAGCTCCAGGGACTGCACCTCGTGGCCGAAGCGCCGGTGGCGGCGGACCCGGACGGACAGCGCTGACCAGGGCCAGTGCCGCCGGCCGCCCACCCCGCGCACGGTGATCCCGCCGCGGTTCGCGCTCAGCCGCGGGCGGCAGAGGGTGGCGTGCGCCGAGGCGGCGGCGAAGGCGAGCACCAGGACGCCGACGAACAGCCGGTCCACCGCGGACTCGGCGGCGAACCACCAGGCCGCAGCCGCCGCGGTCAGCGCCCATCCGGTGACGACCAACCCGATCGGGGTCGACCACTGCTGCGATCCGTTGGGCTCGTCCACCGTTATCCACCCGCTACCGATGAGTTATCCACAGGAGTTATCCCCACTGGGGATGACTTACACCCATGTTGTTCGCTGACCCAGCGTCAATCGCCCGATGGGATGAGCAAGGCCCGGGGGTTGCACGCCCTCCGGGCCTCGACCACGCATCGCTGCGGTGCGGTCAGCGCCAACGCATCGTCATCAGCAGGCCGACGATCATGAAGGCGAACCCGACGGCGAAGTTCCAGCCGCCGAGGTCGGCCATGAACGGGATCTTCTCGCCCGCGATGTAGTTGATCACCAGCCACAGCAGCCCGATGATCATCAGACCCAGCATCACTGCGACGTAGATGGGGTGCGACGGGCCGACCGCCTTCGCCTTCACCGGCGTGCGGCGATCGGTCACCGGGGTGGGTGAGTCCTTCTTACGGACCTTGGACTTCGGCATGGTGTCCTCGCCAGGTGGTGCGGCCCCGCGGGGGCCGCGTGCTCGGGCGGTCGCGACCCGCGAAACCAGCTGCGGATCGGTTCGTTGTTCCAGGTACCACGTTAACGTAATCACAGAGCCGATCTAGAGCCCGCCTGTGGTCATTTCGCCCGGGGGCGTCCCCGTCCCCGTGGTCCGAGCCGTGACGGAGAGCACGCAGTGGAGCACCCCGAGGCACCGCCGCCAGAACGCCGGCGCGTCCGCTCCGCGCTGCGGTTGCTCGGAGAACTGCTGGTCACCGCAGGTCTGGTGCTGCTGCTGTTCGTGTTCTACGCGGTCTACGTCACCGACTGGACCACCGCGCGCAAGCAGGCCGCGGCCACCGACCGGCTGCTGACCAGGTGGCAGCGGCCGCCCCCGGCCGCGCCGCCCCCGCCGCCGAGCACCGGTGAGGGCTTCGCGCAGCTGCACCTGCCGGAGTTCGGCCCCGACTTCCGGTTCGCCGTGCTGGAAGGCACCGACAGCGCAACCCTGGCCGCGGGCCCGGGCCACTACACCGGCACCGCCTGGCCCGGTGAGCGCGGCAACTTCGCGGTGGCCGGGCATCGGATCGGGAAGGGCGCCCCGTTCAACGACCTGGACCAGCTGAACTCCTGCGACCCGCTGGTCGTGGAGACCGAGACCCGCTGGTACGTCTACCGCGTGCTGCCGATGGCCAGCGAGGTCGCCGGGTGGGACGGGCACGGCGGGGACCCGCGCTGCGCGGGCGTCGCGCCGATCGGCGGACCGTACGCGCAGGTGCACGGCCGCCGCATCGTGCTGCCGTCCCAGGGCGAGGTGATCCACCCGGTGCCCGGCCAACCGGTCGACCTGCTGCCCCCGGACCAGCGCACCAGGCTCGTCACGCTGACCACCTGCCACCCGGAGTTCTCCGCGGAGCAGCGCCTGATCATCCACGGCGTGCTCACCACGGAGTACCCGAAGGACCCGGCGCACCCCGAACTGCGGCCCGCTGAACTGGAGGAACGCTGATGTACGGGTGGATCTGGCGGCACCTGCCCGGCGGCACCGGCGCGAAGGCGGCGCAGGCGGTCCTGCTGGTGGCGCTGGCCGTCGCCCTCCTGCTGTTCGTTGTCTTCCCGTGGCTGGACCCGCTCCTGCCGTTCAACGAGGTCACCACCCACTAGGAGCGACTCCGGCGGACGGGGGCAAAACCGGAGGGACGGGGTTCGGTGGGCGCGCGTACTCTGGCGGCGTGCGCGTACTCGTCGTCGACAACTACGACAGCTTCGTCTACAACCTCGTGCAGTACCTCGCGCAGCTGGGCGCGGACTGCGTCGTGCGCCGCAACGACGTCGTCACCGACGACGACGTGGCTGCCGCCGACGGAGTGCTGCTCAGCCCCGGCCCGGGCACGCCGGACCGCGCCGGGCGCACGATGGAGCTGATCCAGCGCTGCGCCGCGGAGCGCAAGCCGGTGTTGGGCGTGTGCCTCGGGCACCAGGCCATCGGCGCGGTGTGGGGCGGGGTCGTCGAGCGGGCGCCCGAGCTGCTGCACGGCAAGGTCAGCGAGATCCACCACTCCGGTGCCGGGGTGTTCGCCGGGCTGCCGGAGCCCTTCATCGCGACCCGCTACCACTCGCTGATCGTCCGCGAGGACACCATCCCGGACGACTTCGAGATCACCGCCCGCACCGCCTCGGGCATCGTGATGGGCATGCGCCACCGCGAGCTTCCGGTCGAGGGCGTCCAGTTCCACCCCGAGTCGGTGCTCACCGACGGCGGCCACCGCATGCTGGCGAACTGGATGGCCGACGCGGGGCACCCGGTGGCGGAGGAGCTGGTCGCCGAGCTCGAACGCGGCATGCGCGAGGTCGCCGCGGCCGCCCAGCGCTGACCACGGACGATGAAAGGGCCACCTCCGAACGGGGAGGTGGCCCTTCCGCTGCTCCGGGTCAGTCGAACGGGGGGAAGAGGCCTCCGCCGTTGCCGGGACTGGTGGTCGGGGAGCTGCTGTAGTCGCCCACGTAGATCGTCACCGTCTGGTTCCGGCTGATCTTCTGGCCCGCGCCCGGCGCGGAGCTGATCACCTTGCCGTCCAGGTCCTTGTCCGAGGTCTCCTGGCTGACCTCGTTGAGCTCCCCGGTCCAGCCCTGGGCCTGCAGCGCCGCCTCGGCCTCGCTCGGGGACATGCCGGTCAGCGACGGGACGGTCATCTGCTGGCCGTTGGAGACCACCAGCACCACCTCGGACCCCGGCCGGACCTTCGAACCACCCGCCGGGGACTGGTCGATCACCGTGTCCGGTGGCTGGTCGGAGTCGCGGGTCTGCTTCGACACCTTGAACCCGGCACCTTCGAGGAAGGCCTTGGCCGTCTCGTAGGACATGTTCCGGACGTCGCGGAGCTGGACCGTCTCGATCTCCATGCCGATCACGACGTTGATCGTGGTGCCCTTGGCGACGGAGCTGCCCCGGCTGTCCCAGTCCATGATCTTCTGGACCATCTTGGGGTCGGAGGTCTCCTTGCGCTCCGGCGACAGGCCCAGCTTGAGGCCGACCTCGTCCAGTGCCTTCTGCGCCTCGCTCATGGTCAGGCCCTCGAGGTCCGGGACCTGCACGCTCTCCGGGCCCGTGCCGTAGCACAGCACGATCTCGGAGCTCTCCCTGTTGAGCTGCGCCGGGTACTGGGGCGTCTGCTGGACGACCTTGTCGACCCGATCCGGACTGGACGGGCACGGGTTGAGCTTGACCTTCCAGCCCAGCCGGTGCGCCTCGTCCTCGGCGCGGGTCTTGACCATGCCCATGAGGTTCGGGACGGTCTCGGTCTTCGCCGCACCGTTGCCGATCAGCAGCGTGATCGCCCACGCGGCCAGCGCGAACACCGCCACGCAGGCCACCGTGACCAGCGCGACAGTCCGGGTCCGGCGGCGCTTGTGCTCCTTCTCGTCGTCGACCGGCTCCTCCGCGTCGCGCTCCACCGAGCGGTGCCGACCCGGCGCCATCAGCTCGGTCGCCGGGTTCTGCGTGAGCATCGCGGTGCGCTCTTCGTCCGACATGATCATCGGAGCCTTCGGGCGCTGCCCGGACAGCACCCGCACCAGGTCGGCGCGCATCTCCGCGGCCGACTGGTAGCGGTTCGCCGGGTTCTTGCTCAGCGCCTTGAGCACCACCGCGTCCAGCGAGGCGGGCACCGTCGCGTTGACGTCGGAGGGCTTGCGCGGCTCCTCCCGGACGTGCTGGTAGGCCACCGCGACCGGGGAGTCACCGGTGAACGGTGGTTCCCCGGTGAGCAGCTCGAACAGCACGCAGCCGGAGGCGTAGACGTCGCTGCGCGCGTCCACCGCCTCGCCGCGGGCCTGCTCCGGCGACAGGTACTGCGCGGTGCCGATCACCGCGGCGGTCTGGGTGACCGCGGCCTGCCCGTCGGCCAGCGCGCGGGCGATGCCGAAGTCCATCACCTTCACCGCGCCGGAGCGGGTGATCATGATGTTGGCCGGCTTGACGTCGCGGTGCACGATGCCGTGCCGGTGGCTGAAGTCCAATGCGGCGGACGCGTCCGCCATGACCTCCATCGCCCGGCGCGGCGACAGCGGCCCCTCGGTCTTGACGATGTCGCGCAGCGTCCGGCCGTCGACGTACTCCATCACGATGTACGGCAGCGGCCCGCTCTCGGAGTCCGTCTCACCGGTGTCGTAGACGGCCACGATCGCCGGGTGGTTCAGCGCGGCGGCGTTCTGCGCCTCGCGCCGGAACCGCAGCTGGAACGTGGGGTCGCGGGCGAGGTCGGCGCGCAGGATCTTCACCGCCACGTCCCGGCTCAACCGGGTGTCGCGGCCGCTGAACACCTCGGACATGCCGCCGTAGCCGAGCGTCTCACCGAGCTCGTATCGGTTGGACAGAAGTCGGGGTGAACTCATCGAAGCGTCGTTCCGATCCTTGTCAACGATCGTCCCATCATGCCGATCCGCCCCCGCCGGTCGATGCGGACTGGGCGAGTGGTGATTCCCCGACTGCGGTACCCGGCGGGGTCACCGGGTCCGGTTTCCGCAGCGCAGTGTGGCTCAACACCGCGGTGGAATCCAGGCCGTGAGGTTGCGCACCCAGGCTCTGGTCCTTGACGATCCAGTACGTGGTGAGGCCCACCGCGACCAGCACGGCCAGCGCCAGCACCGCCACCAGCACCCAGATCACGACCTTGTTGGCCGAGGAGGTCGGCGGCGGCTGCGGTGGTGGCAGCTGCGGGGCCGGGGCCTGCGGCGGGATCAAGCCCGGTGGATAGGTGTTGCCCATCGGCGGGAGCTGCGTCGGCATCGGGTGGACGCCGGTGCCCGGCACCGGCACGCTCATCTGCTGCTGCTGTCGCTGCTGCGGCACGACCAGCGAGGACGGCGTCGGCAGCGGTCGGCCAGCGCGCACCGCGGCGACCGCACCGGCGAACTCGCCGCCGTCGGCGTAGCGGCGCCGCGGGTCCTTGGCCATGGTCGCCTCGATCAGCGCCCGCACCCCGGGCGGCACGTCCGGCGGCAACGGCGGGGCGATGTCGCGGATGTGCATCATCGCGACCGTCACCGCGTTGTCGGACAGGAACGGGCGGTGCCCCATCAGGCACTCGTAGCCGACCACGGCCAGCGAGTACACGTCGCTGGACGGGGTCGCGTCGTTGCCCAGGGCCTGCTCCGGCGCGATGTAGTGCGCGGTGCCCATCACCATCCCGGAGCGGGTCACCGGCGCCGAGTCGGCGGCCTTGGCGATGCCGAAGTCGGTCAGCTTCACCTTGCCGTCGGGCGTGATCAGGATGTTGCCGGGCTTGACGTCGCGGTGCACCAGACCGCGCTCGTGCGCGGCCTGCAGCGCCTGGCCCGCCTGCTCCAGCATGTCCAGCGTGTGGTCGGTGTTGATGCGGCCCTCGCGGGCGAGGATCGCCGCCAGCGGCTCGCCCTCGACCAGCTCCATCACCAGGTACGCGGTGTCCTCCGGCCCGTCCGGGATCGCGGCGGTCTCGCCGTAGTCGTGCACCGCGGCGATGCCCGGGTGGTTCAGGGACGCGGTGGTGCGCGCCTCGGTGCGGAAGCGGTGCAGGAACTCGGCGTCCCCGCACAGCTCGGCCTTGAGCACCTTGATCGCCACGGTCCGGTCCAGCCGGACGTCCACCGCCTCCCACACCTCGCCCATCCCGCCGACCGCGATGCGCTTGCCGAGGCGGTACCGGTCGGCGAGTAACTGGCCGGAGGTCAGCACGGGTCAGCCACCTCCCTGCAGACCGGCCCGGATGACCTCCCGGCCGATCGGGGCGGCGATGGAGCCGCCGGTGGCCTCCGCGCCCTCGTCGCCGCCGTTCTCCACGATCACCGCGACCGCGATGGTCGGGTTCTCGGCGGGCGCGAACGCCACGTACCAGCCGTGCGGCTTGTCGCCGGGGTCGCCGTGCTGGGCGGTACCGGTCTTCGAGGCGATCTGGACGTTGGAGATCTTGCCGGAGCCCTTGGTGTGCTTCTCCGACTGGATCATCATCTCGCGCAGCATGTGCGCGACGTCCGGCGAGACGGACTGCTTCATCTCCTCCGGTTGGAAGGAGTCCAGCTCCGACATGTCCGGGCCGCGGGTGGCCTTCACCAGCTGCGGCTTCATCAGCTTGCCGTCGTTGGCGATGGCCGCGGCCATCATCGCGTTCTGCATCGGGGTGACCCGCACGTCGCGCTGGCCGATGCCGCTCTGGTACAGCGCCGCCTGGTCGGACATCGCACCGAGGTCGGACTTGGCCACGCTCATCGGGATCTTCAACTCGTCACCGAAGCCGAACGCGGCCGCGGTCTCCCGCAGCTTGTCCGGACCGAGCTCTCCGGCGATCTTGGCGAACGCCGTGTTGCAGGAGTACGCCACGGCCTCCGTCAGGGTGTCGCCCTTGCACGTGGTGCTGCCGTAGTTGGGCAGCGTGGCGCTGGCGGTGCCGGGCAGCGGGATGCGCGCGGCGGTCTCCACCTTGCTGTTCGGCTTGTAGCCGTTCTGCAGCGCGGCCGCCGTGGTGATCAGCTTGAACGTCGAACCAGGAGGGTAGATCTCGGAGACCGAGCGGTTGGCCATCGGGTTGCCGTCGGCCTCGTTGAGCTCGTTCCACCGCTCGGCGACCTCGTTGTTGTCCGTCGAGGCCAGCAGGTTCGGGTCGTAGGACGGCGCGTTCACCATCGCCAGGATCTCGCCGGTCTTGGGGTCCAGCGCCACCACCGAACCCTGGTAGCCCTGCTTGGTGAGCTGCTCGTAGGCGACCTGCTGCATGGCCGGTCGGACGGTCAGCTCAACGCTGCCACCGCGCGGCGAGTTACCGGTGACCAGGTCGGACAACCGCCGGAACGCCAGGCTGTCGTCGGTGCCGTCGAGGATCGAGTCCTCGGCGCGCTCGACCCCGTTGGAGCCGTAGTGGAACGAGTAGAAACCGGTCACCGGCGCGTACACCGGACCGTTGGAGTAGCTGCGCTGGTACTTGAACAGCTGGTCCTCGGTCCGCTGGGAGCTCGCCAGCGACTGGCCCTCGGCGATGATCTGACCGCGCTCGCGGGCGTAGCGCTCGTAGCGGGTGCGGACGTTGCGGCCGTCCTCGTTGAGTTCGTCGGCCTGGATCACCTGGACGTAGGTCGCGTTGCCCATCAGCAACACCACCATCGCCATCATGGCCAGCGCCACCCGGCGCAGCGGCTTGTTCATCGTGGTCGCTCCACCAGTTCGGTATGCGCTTCGGCAATCGGAGCCTGCTTCGGCTTCGGCTTCGCCGGCGCCTGCGGTCGACGCGCGGCGTCGGAGACCCGCAACAGCAGCGCGATCAACACGTAGTTCGCCAGCATCGACGAACCACCAGCAGCCATGAACGGCGCGGTCAGACCGGTCATCGGGATCAGCCCGGTGACCCCACCGGCGACGACGAACAGCTGCAGCGCGAGGGTGAACGCCAGACCACCAGCGAACAGCTTGCCGAAGGAGTCGCGCACTGCCAGCGCGCTGCGCAGACCACGCATCATCAGCAGCAGGTAGGCCATGAACAGGGCCATCAGGCCGATCAGCCCCAGCTCCTCGCCGACTGCGGAGATGATGAAGTCACTGGATGCCCAGGGCGTCTTCTCCGGCATGCCCTTGCCCAGCCCGGAGCCGTTGATGCCGCCCTTGGCCATGCCCATCAGACCGGTGCGCAGCTGGTAACCGGGGTCGCTCTCGCCCACGGCCGGGGCCAGCGGGTCCAGCCAGGTGTTGACCCGGACCTGCACGTGGTCGAACAGGTTGAACGCCACGACGGCGCCGACCGCGAACAGCGACAGGCCGAGGAACACCCACACCGCGCGCTCGGTGGCGATGTAGAGCATCACCAGCACGATGCCGAAGAACAGCAGCGAGGTGCCCAGGTCCTTCTCCAGCACCACGATGCCGATGGACAGCATCCAAGCCACCAGCACTGGCATCAGGTCGCGGGCGCGCGGCCAGTCGACACCCAGGAAGCGCTTGCCCGCCGTGGTGAACAGCTCGCGCTTGGACACCAGGAACGAAGCGAAGAAGATCAACAGCAGGATCTTCGCGAACTCGCCGGGCTGGATCTGCCCGAGCGGGCCCATCCGGATCCACAGCTTGGCGCCGTTGGCCTCGGAGATGCTCGACGGGAGGAGGCCAGGCAGCGCCAGCAGCGCCAACCCGACGAACCCGCAGGTGTAGCCGTACTGGGCCAGCGTCCGGTGGTCCTGCACGAACTTCAGGACCAGCACGAACAGCACCACGCCAGCCGTGGTGAAGATGATCTGCTTCGCGGTGAACGGCCCACCGGTGGCCTCGGCCAGGTCGAGCCGGTGCAGCATCACGAGTCCGAGCCCGTTGATCAACGCCACCAGGGGCAGGATCAGCGGATCCGCGTACGGCGCCCAGCGGCGCACGGCGAAGTGCGCGGCGCCGAAGAGCACCAGGAACGCCGCACCGTAGAGGAAGAGCTCCTTGGTGACGGTCTGCTCCTGGGAGATCTCCACGATGAGCAGTGCGGAGGTGACGATCACCGCAGCGAACACCAGCATGAACAGTTCGGTGCCCCGCCGAGTGAGAACTCGCGGGGCGCCGCTGGTCGCTCCGGTCTGAGCGGCCGGTTCGGGCATCAACTCACCATCCGGCAGGTCACGCCCGGCTTCTGCTCCTCCGTCTGCAGCGGGGTTGCGTCATCCGGAGCGGGCGCTTCGGGCGGCTGCGCTTGGTCGGGCGGCACGCCCTGGTCCGTCGGCGGCTGCTGCCCGTTCGGGGGCGGCTGCTGCCCGTCGGGCGGCGGCTGCGTCACCGGCGGCTCGGGCTTCTCGCACTCCGGCAGCAGCGCGGTCATCCGCAGTCGGCGCATCGCCTCGCGGGCGTCCTGCAGCCCGTTCACCTCGGTGATGCCGTTCCGCACGTCACCGCGCTGGGCCTCCTGCAGGTCGGTCACCTTGATCGGGGTGCAGTCCGCGGCCGAGTCCGGCGGGCAGGAGGTCTCCACCTGCCAGTTCAACGAGACGCCGAGCACGCTGCCCTGCACACCCTGGAAGATCACCACCTCGTCGGCGCTGTTCGCGCCGATGTAGTACTGGTTGAGCACCCACCAACGCCCGCCCAGTGCACCGCCGCCAAGCAGGATGAGCACGCCGCACGTCACCAGCAGCCAGCGCAGCCAACGCCGCTTGCGCGGCTGCTCCGGCGGCGGTGAGGTGGGCTCGAAACGCTGCGGCTGCGGTCGCGGCATGGTCACCGCGGACGCGCGCGCCGCCGACGAATCGGGTTGCGGATGCTCATCGCCATTTCCCGCCGCGCCCCCGACAATCGGGGCGTCGTCGCCGAACTCGACGTCGACGACGTCGGCGATGATCACGGTCACGTTGTCCGGACCACCGCCCTTGAGGGCGAGCTCGATCATCCGGTCCGCGCACTGCTGCGGGTCCGGGATGCGCAGGGCCTCCGCCAACGTCTCGGTGCTCACCGGGCCGGTCAGCCCGTCCGAGCAGAGCAGGTAGCGGTCCCCGGCGCGGGCCTCCCGGATCGCCAGGCTCGGTTCCACCTCGTGGCCGGTCAACGCGTGCAGCAGCAGCGAGCGCTGCGGGTGGTTAGCGGCCTCCTCCTCGGTGATCCGGCCTTCGTCGATCAGCGACTGCACGAAGGTGTCGTCGTGGGTTATCTGGGTCAGCTCACCGTCGCGGACCAGGTAGGCCCGGGAGTCGCCGATGTGCACCAGGCCGAGCCGGTTGCCCGCGAACAGGACAGCGGTCAGCGTGGTGCCCATCCCCTCCAGGTCCGGGTCGTTGGCCACCAGCTCGGAGATGGCGCCGTTGCCGGTCAGCACCGCGTTGCGGAGCTGACCCAACAGGTCGTCGCTGGGTTCGTCGTCGTCCAGCGGCGCCAGCGCCGCGATGACGACCTTGCTGGCGACCTCCCCGGCGGCATGGCCTCCCATGCCGTCCGCGAGGGCGAGTAGTCGTGGGCCGGCATAGACCGAGTCCTGGTTGTTGGAACGAACCAGGCCGCGGTCGCTGCGGGCTGCGTAGTGAAGGACGAGGGTCATGAGCGCAGCTCGATCACCGTCTTGCCGATTCTGATCGGAACGCCGAGCGGGACCTTGGTCGGCCCCGTGACCTTCGCCCGATCGAGGTATGTGCCGTTTGTGGAGCCTAGATCCTCCACGTACCAATCGGAGCCCCGAAGCGACAACCTCGCGTGCCGCGTGGACGCGTAGTCGTCATCGAGGACCAACGTGGAGTCGTCCGCCCGACCGATCAGGATCGGCCGACCGTCCAGCGAAATGCGCGTGCCGGCGAGCGCGCCGTGCGTCACGACCATCTGGCGTGGCGCCTTGCTCCTGCCCCTGGCCTTCGCCGGAGCCCGACCCGCACCTGGCATCGGGACCCGCATCCCGGACGCCGAGTAGAGGTCCGAACGAACCACTCGAAGCGCAGCCAGCACGAACAACCAGAGCAGGGCGAGGAACCCTGCTCTGGTCAGCTGCATCACCAGCTCTGGCACTTGTTGTGAACGCTCCTACTCGTGTCGTTGACGCGGTCCGCGGCTCAGGCCTGCTGAGCCCGGAAGATCAGGGAGGAGTGGCCGACCCTGATCACGTCTCCGTCCGCCAACTGCCAAGTCTGCACCGGAGTGCCGTTCACCGTGGTGCCATTCGTGGAACCGAGGTCGGCCAACATCGCGCTCTGGCCGTCCCAGGTGATCTCGATGTGCTTGCGGGACACCCCGGTGTCGGGCAGCCGGAACTGCCCCTCCTGGCCGCGGCCGATGATGTTCGAGCCCTGCTGCAGCGTGTACGAGCGGTTCGAACCGTCGTCGAGGTGCAGCGTCGCGGTCATCATGCCGCGCGGGCCGCCCTGCGGGTAACCACCGGGAGCGCTCTGCGGGTAGGCGCCACCGGGCTGGCCGTAGCCGCCCTGGTCCGGGAAGCCGCCCGACTGCGGGTAGGCACCGCCCGGCTGCTGGCCGTAGCCCTGGTCGAAACCGGGCTGCTGGCCGTAGCCCTGGTCGTACCCGGCCGCCGGGGGCTGGCCGTAACCCTGGTCGAAGCCACCGGGCTGCTGCCCGTAGCCCTGGTCGTACCCGGCGGGCTGGCCGTAGCCCTGGTCGAAACCGGGCTGCTGGCCGTAGCCCTGGTCGTACCCGGCCGCCGGGGGCTGGCCGTAACCCTGGTCGTAACCCGGCTGCTGGCCGTAGCCGCCCTGGTCGTAACCCGGCTGCTGACCGTAACCCTGGTCATAACCGGCGGGCTGGCCGTAGCCCTGGTCGTAGCCGGGCTGCTGGCCGTAGCCCTGGTCGTACCCACCGGGCTGCTGCTGGCCGTAGCCGCCCTGGTCGTAGCCGGGGGCCGGGGGCTGCTGGCCGTAGCCGTAGTTGGGGTCCTGGCCTTGGCCGTAACCCTGGTCGTAGCCGTACTGCCCCTGCTGGTTGTACGGATCTCCCTGGGGGTAGTGGCCTGGTGGCTGGCTCATGGGTCGGTCTCCTGCGGTACGCGGTTGTGCCGGCCGTCGAGTCACGTCGGGGTCGACGGTCGAACTGATTCGAAACTGTCCCGTGTGCAGCGTCTCAGAGCGCTCCAGGGAGACTACGACGTCACCATATGTGTCCCACCCCTGCTCGGTGAGATGCTCCTGAACGCAGTCGGCGAGGAGGTCGGTCACCCGGTCCTCGTCGTCGGTGAGCCGATCGTGATCGGACGGGCTCAGTTGCACAACGTAGTGGTTGCACGCGAGCAGCCGACCCCCGGCGAGCTCCCGGACCTGCAGCTCGGCTTCCCGCTGCAGTGCCTGGGCGACCTCCTGGGGCACGACCTTCCCGCCGAAAACGCGCGCGAAGCCGTTGCCGACGATGCCTTCGAGTCGGCGCTCAAAGCGCTGCACGAGGCCCACGGCAATTTCCTTCCACGCGTACGACTCCTGGCACCCATCGTATCTGGGTCAACGGGCCGCGACACCGCCCAGTTCCCAACAAGTCCGACCCCCCGTCGAAGCCCCTCGTCCGACCGTGCTAATCTACTTCCGCCAACAGGGCAGCAGGGAAGCGAAAGCGACCCCGGTGCCGAAGGCCGGAAGTAGGCAGTGTAGGCTTCCAGCCAAGCCACGGGCGAGTGGCGGAATGGCAGACGCGCACGGTTCAGGTCCGTGTGTCCGAAAGGACGTGAGGGTTCAACTCCCTCCTCGCCCACTCGGAAGGCCCCCGGCTCATGCTTCGCCGGGGGCCTTCCTCGTATTTCTTTACGGGGGCCGAGCCCCCGTAGGCCCCCACGGTGCGGTGGGCGCCTTCTTTATTGCTCCTTGCGGCGCGGCGTTCCCGGCCTGGGTGGGGACCAGCACGCTTGGTCACCTTGGTCACCTTGGTCACCTCGGTGGCTTCGGTGGCTTCGGGCGCGTTGGTTGCCTTGGTTCCTCGGTCGGTTTGGTTGCTTTGGTTGCCTTGTTCGCTGTGGTGGGGCCTCTCGGTCTGTTGTCCCTGTCTTCGCCTTCGGCGTTCTTCCTGGGCACCTGGGATGTGGTGGGTTCGGGTTCTTTTTGCTTCTTCCCTGCGGTTTCCAGGTTGTTTGGGTTGGGGCGGGTTGGGTGTGAGGTGTGTCCTTGGTGGGGTGGGGTTTGTCATGGGTGGTTTGGGGTTCAGCGGGGAGCGAACTTGGGGTGGGTGTGGGGATCGCCACTCTGGTTGGGTTCGGGGGTCTTTTGTCTGGTTCTTCGGGGTGGGGTGTGGGTTCGGTCGCCTGGTTTGGGTGATCTTGTACGGTTTCGCTGTGGGCGCGCAGGTCATGGGGTTGGACGCGGTTGCTGAGCTCGCCGGGCGGGTGCACCGGGGGCAGGTCGACAAGGCTGGGCGGCCTTACGTGGAGCACCTCGCCGCCGTTGCTGCCGGGGTGCGGGAGCGGGGTGGTGACCAGGCGCAGATCGCTGCCGCTTGGTTGCACGACTCCGTGGAGGACGGGGCGGTGTCCGAGCAGTGGTTGCTGGAGGCACCACTGTCGGCCGAGACCAAGGCGATCGTGCTCGCCGTGACCAAGCGGTCCGGGGAGGAGCCCGCCGAGTACGCCGCGCGGATCCTGGCCACCCCTGGTGCGTTGCTGGTCAAGGAGGCGGACCTGGCGCACAACTCCGATCCGCGGCGGTTGGCCGTGCTGGACGCCGCGACCCGGGAGCGGCTGGTGCGGAAGTACGCGCGGATGCGGGAACTGCTCGGGATCGGATGATCGGCGCGGGCTTGGCGAAAGCGATCTACTGTGCTGGGCTTGGGATCAGCGGGTGACACCCGAGCGGCCGGGCCGCTCCACGGGAGGCGACATGGCGGGAAACAGTCGGGATCCTGGCCGATCGGTCACGGCGCGCGCGCTCAGCGTGCTCACCGCCTTCGACATCGACCACGTCCGGCTGACCCTGACCGCCATCGCGCGGCGGGCGCAGATCCCGCTGGCCACCGCCCACCGGCTGGTCCGGGAGCTGGAACTCTGGGGCGCGCTGGAGCGCGATGGCGACGGCCGGTACTCGATCGGCCTGCGGTTGTGGGAGATCGGGCTGCTGTCGCCGGTGAACACCCGGCTGCGCGAGGTCGCCCTGCCGCACATGCAGGAACTGTGCCGCCACACCCACGACAACGTGCACTTGGCGGTGCGCGCTGGGCTGGAAGTCGTCTACGTCGAGAAGCTCACCACGCCCCGCGCGGTGCCGATCATCTCGCGCAGCGGTGGGCGGTTGCCGCTGCACTCGACCGGTGTCGGCAAGGTGCTGCTGGCGCACGCCCCGACGACGGTGGTGCACGAGTGCTGCGAGCGCGGACTGGTCCGGTACACCGCTTACACCATCACCGAGCCCGGACGGCTGGGGCGCGAGTTGCAGACCGTGCGCAGCCGCGGTTTCGCGCAGGCCAACGAGGAGATGACGCTCGGGAACTGCTCCGTGGCGGTGCCGGTGTTCGACGCCGGGGGCGCGGTCGTCGCCGCGCTCGGCGTGGTGTCGCACAGCGCGCGGGCCGACGTCGCGAAGCTGGTCAAGGCGCTGCTGCCCGCCGCCGAGGGGATCCGGCAGCGGCTGCTGGAGCTGGAGCGCACCGAGCTCGACCTGTTGTCCCGGTGAGCGCCAGCGGCGTGCGTCGTACTGCCATCACCTGAATGGCCGCATCGCTGGACTGAAGTCCAGTTGTCATTCATCGACCAGTCACCGACCGATGTCCGCCGCCGGTCGCAGCGGCCCCTGATGAGCAGCGCAGAACCCGCCCGGAGCTGTTTTAGTCAGCACGTGGCCCCGCCGTCGGTGGCCGTGGAGTGCAAGCGCAGTTCATGAGGGAGGCGGAACGCCGTGACCGGAATGCCGGGACGTGCCTGGACCGAGGACGAGGTCCGAGCCTGCTCGACGACGCAACTTCGGTCCCCGCTGGGACCGGTCGCCTCCATGGGTCGGCTCGCGCAGCGCGCGGTGGACATCCTCGGGTGGGCGGGCAGCGTGCTCCCACCGGTGAAGTTGTACGGGCGGCAGGTCATCGCGACGGCCGAGCTGCTGCCCGACGCGCACGCCGAGCGGCTCTGCTTCGGCAGCGGCCCGGTGCTGGACCGCGCGGAGATCGCCACCTGGGTGTGGCCGGAGATGGACGGCCGGGTGCCCCCGCCCGCCGCGGAGATCTCCGGCGTGCTCGCCCCGGCCCGGCACTGGCGCAGCGCGCTGACCGCCGCGGTGCCGTTCTCCCGGTTCACCAGCGCGGCGATCGTGGTGCCGCGCACCGTCGCGGTCGCGCCGGACTTCGCCGAGACCTGCCTGATCCGGGCCCGCCAGTTCGGCATCGCGGTGCTCAGCGCGGACGGCGACGACGTGCAGGTCGAGCTCGAGGGCCGCTGCTTCGCCGACGCGGCACCGGTCGAGCACACCGCGGTGTCGCGCTGGGTGAACGAGGTGGTCTACGAGCAGCTGCTCGGCACCGAGGCCCCGGCGCCCACCCGGAGCTAACCCCTGGGGAACGCAGTTCCAGCCGCCCGCGCCGCACCACCTCGGCTGGAACTGCGCCACTCTTCCGCCGCACCGCGGTGTGCGGCGAGCGGTCCGCCCCCACCGGTTGTGGTGGGCGGGCCGCTGATCCACACTCCACAGGAGTTGTCCACAGCCGGTGCCCAGTTGTCCACAGGCTGTGGTTGATCGGTGCAGAAGCGCCCGGTGGCCTACGTTGGACGGCATGCGAATCGTGATTGCCGGGGCCCACGGGAAGATCGCGCGGCACCTCGGGCGGGGCTTGGTCGAACGCGGCGACTCGGTGCTCGGGTTGGTCCGCAACCCGGAACACGCCGCGGACCTGCGCGCCGACGGGGTGGAGCCGCTGGTGGCCGACCTGGAGGCGGTCGACGCGGTCGACCTGGCCGGATCGCTGTCCGGTGTGGACGCCGCGGTGTTCGCCGCCGGTGCCGGTCCGGGCAGTGGTGCGGCGCGCAAGGACACCGTGGACCGCGCCGCTTCGGCGCTGCTGGCCGACGCCTGCCAGGAGGCCGGAGTCCAGCGGTTCCTGCAGGTCAGCGCGATGGGGACGACCAAGCCGAATCCGTCCGACGTGGACCCGGTCTTCGGCGCGTACCTGGACGCCAAGCGGGCCGCCGAGGCGGACCTGCGGGCGCGTCCGCTGGACTGGACGATCCTGCGGCCGGGCGTGCTCACCGACGATCCGCCGACCGGTCGGGTGACGCTGGCGGCGGAGGTCGACCGCGCCGAGGTGACCCGGGCCGACGTCGCCGCGGTGCTCGTCGCGCTGCTGGACGAGCCCGCCTCGATCCGGCGGGAGCTGGCGTTGGTCAACGGTCCGACTCCGATCGCCGACGCCCTCCGCCAGGCCCTGCGCTGAGGCGGCTCACCGGGGACCGGACACCCGGTTCCCACCCTCCGCCTGTGGACAAGTCGGCGAGTTGTCCACAGGGCCGAGGACGTGGTCCAGGTAGGTGTTGCGGAAGACGCCGTCGGGGTCCAGCTCGGCGCGGAGGCGGCGGAAGTCGTCGAAGCGCGGGTAGCGCTCGCGCAGCGCGGCGGCGTCGAGCCGGTGCACCTTGCCCCAGTGCGGTCGGCCGCCCACCGCGCCCGCGATGTCCTCGAAGGCGTCGAACCACCGGCGGTGCGGCATGCCCTGGAACTGGTGGATCGCGATGTAGGCGGTGGGGCGCTGGTAGGCGGTGGACAGCCAGATGTCGTCGGCCGCCGCCACGCGCACCTCGACCGGGAACACCACCGGGTCGGCCAGGTCGCGCGCCACCGTCCGCAGTTCCCGCAGCACATCGCGCAGAGACTCCTGCGGGATGGCGTACTCGGACTCCACGAACCGGACGGTGCGCGGGGTGGTGAAGACCCGGTGCGAGGCGTCGCTGTAGGAGCGGGCGGACCAGGTCGCGGCGCAGATCCGGTTGAGCGGCCGCACCAGCGCGGGCACCGCGCGGCCGAGTTTGCAGACCGCGCCGAACAGCCGGTTCTCCAGCACCTCGTACTCCAGGAAGTGCCGGACCGGGTGCAGCGGGCGCGGCGGTCCGTCGTGCCGGTCGTTGCGCTTGACCAGCGTGTTCGAGCTGTGCGGAAACCAGTAGAACTCGACGTGGTCGTGGTCGGCGGCCAGCTGGTCGAAGCGCTCCAGCACCTCGTCCAGCGGCGCCGGGTGCTCCTCCGCGGCGAGCGTGAACGCGGGGACGCAGCGCAGGGTCACCGAGGTGATCACGCCCAGCGCGCCGAGGCCGACGCGCGCGGCGGCGAACAGCTCGGGGTGCTCGGTGGCTGAGCAGTGGCGTTCGCTGCCGTCGGCGAGCAGCAGGTCCAGCGCCTCCACCTGGGTCGCCAGCCCGCCGAGCCCGGCGCCGGTGCCGTGGGTGCCGGTGGAGATGGCGCCGGAGATCGTCTGCTGGTCGATGTCGCCGAGGTTGGCCATCGCCAGGCCGAGCCCGTCCAGTTCGGCGTTGAGCTGGTGCAGCGGGGTTCCGGCGCGGACCGTGACCAGCCCGGTGTCGGGTTCGGCGCGCACGATGCCGGTCCAGTGCGAGAGGTCGAGCGCGCAGCCGGTGCCCGGGGACCCGATGCTGGAGAAAGAGTGCCCGGTGCCCAGTGGGCGGACGGTGCGACCGGCCGCGGCCGCCTCGCGGATCGCGGCCGCCGCTTCGGCGGTGTCGCGCGGTGCGAGGACGCTGCTCGGCGTGCCGGTGGCGGTTCGGGCCCAGTTGGTCCAACGCTGCATGCCCACCTCCTTCGGGTGCTTGCGCCGAGAAATTATGTGAATGAGATTCACATAACAAGACCTTTCCGCTTACGGTTGTCGGCGTGCCCCGATTGGACGAGATCACCAGCGAGCTCGATCCGCCGTTCGCGGTGGTCGACCTCGACGCGTTCGACCACAACGCCGCCGACCTGGTGCGGCGCGCTGCCGGTCGGCCGATCCGGGTGGCCACCAAGTCGGTGCGCTGCCGCGAGCTGCTCAGCCGCGCGCTGCGCACGCCCGGCTTCGCCGGGCTGATGTGCTACAGCCTGGCCGAAGCCCTGTGGCTGCACCGGGAGGGGATCAGCGACGACATCCTGGTCGCCTACCCGACCGTCGACCGGGGCGCGCTGCGCGAGCTCGCCGCCGATCCGGCCGCGGCCGCGGCCATCGCGCTCGTGGTGGACTCGCCCGAGCACCTGGACCTCGTCGATGCCGCGGTCGGCCCGACCCGCCCGGACATCCGGCTCTGCCTGGAGGTCGACGCCTCCTGGCGACCGCTGCCCGGCCTGCACATCGGCACCCGCCGCTCCCCGGTGCACACCGCCGACCAGGCCCGCCGCTCGGCCGCGACCATCCTGCGCCGCAAGGGGTTCCAGCTCGTCGGCCTGATGGCCTACGAGGGCCAGATCGCCGGGATCGGGGATGCGCCGGTCGGCCGTCCGCTGCGCGGGGCCGCCGTGCGGTGGCTCCAGCGCCGGTCCGCCGCCGAGCTGGTCGAGCGGCGCGCCGCGGTGGTGCGGGCGGTGCGCGCGATGACCTCGCTGGAGTTCGTCAACGGCGGCGGGACCGGGAGCCTCGAGCGCACCGCCGCCGAGCCCGTGGTCACCGAGCTCGCCGCTGGTTCCGGGCTGATCGGCCCGTCGCTGTTCGACTCCTACCGCGCCTTCCAGCCCCGGCCCGCGGTGCGGTTCGCGCTGCCGGTGGTGCACCGGCCCGCGCCGCGCATCGCGACCCTGTTCGGCGGCGGGTACCTGGCCTCCGGTCCGCCGGGTGCGGACCGGGTGCCGGTGCCGAGCCTGCCCCGCGGCCTGCGGCTGACCGCGACCGAAGGCGCCGGGGAGGTGCAGACACCGGTCGTCGGGGCAGCCGCCGACCAGCTCCGGCTCGGCGACCGGGTGTGGTTCCGGCACGCCAAGGCCGGTGAGCTCGCCGAGCGCTTCACCCACTACCACCTGGTCGACGGCGCGCGGTTGACCTCGGTGCCCACCTACCGCGGCGAGGGCAGGTCCTTCGGCTGATCCGGTTGCTGCCCCTCCGGGATCCGGTTGGAGAGGTAGCCGCGGACCATCTCCTTGGCCTCCGCCACCAGCGTCGGGTCGCCCGCCGGGTCGCGGCGGAAGGCCATGTGCAGCACCGCGTCCGCGGCCTCGACCGCGACCGCGAGCGGGAGCAGCAGGCGCTGCGGGTCGAGGCCGAACTCCTCGGCGAGCAGCCCGATCAGCTTCTCCGCGATGACCGCGTTGTTGTCCTTGCCCGGGTCCAGCAGCCGGAGGTCGACCACGTCGCCGAAGTGCAGGCGGCTGAAGGCCGGAACCTCGCGGTGCATGGACAGGTAGACGTCGAAGACCGCGTCCACGGCGTCCCACCAGTGCACCATCTCCAGCTGGTCGAAGCGGGCGGACACGGCGCGCACGAAGCGGTCCAGGTTGCGCAGCGTCAGCTCCTGCACGACCGCCCGCTTGTCCGGGAAGAACTGGTAGAGCGAGCCGACGGCCACCCCGGCCCGTTCGGCGATCAGCGTGGTCGTTAACCCGTCGTAGCCCACCTCGTCGATCAGCTCGGCGCAGGCGGCGAGCATCTTCTCCACGCGTTGCGCACTGCGCTGCTGGACCGGCTTGCGGCGCAGTGGGGCGACTTCGGCTGGCAAGGCAACTCCTTGATCATCTTCACTGACCATCTTGCCGACCACGACCGTGCTTCTCGTTCGGGGGAGGCCCTGGGAGATGTGCCGAGCCCGACCCGGCGGTCTGGTTCACCGATGCGCTCCGGGGACGGCCCCGGTCGTCGGTGGTGCCCCAAGTTTCCCGGCCCGCGGGGTGTCGTGCGCTCCGGACATGCCGAAGACCGTATCAATCGAACGGGTGATTCCTCGGGCAACTGCTTGACCGGAGGGGGGTGCGTGGTCATCAGGTGGGTGACGGCCGTGCCGCTGACCTGCGGATCCGTGCGCGTTACACGAATCGGATATGCATTGAGTCATGTTGTCAGCGCGCGACATCACTATCTAGGGTGATCGGGTCGTCATTCTCCGTGACAGAAAGGTCATTGTGGGTTACTGCGCGGCTGCCACTCGTCCTCCCGTCGTTCGACGTGCTGTGCTTACCCGGTGGACTCCGACCTGGGGGCGCGCGAGGACCTGCACCATCCCTGCCGCGGGTACCCGTGCCTGCACCGCTGTCCCGTGCGCGACGCGCACCGCGACCTCGTGACCGCCCGGTTGGCCGCGGAGCCGGTCCACCACCCGCAGCCCTCCCGCGCGACCGCCGCGGAGCAGGCCCCGGCGCTCCGCCACCCGCTGACCACCACCGCGGCCAACGAGCTGCTGGCCGACGGCGGCTACGGGCTGCGCGTCGAGCGCGCCCCGCGCGGCGAACTCCGGCTCACCGGCATCGGCAGCGGGGTGCCGCTGGGCGGGGAACCGGACTGGGCCGACCTGTACCGGGCGCTGGTCCGGCTGCGCCGCACCCGGAAGGTGTACGACGCGAGCTGGTTGCAGCGGTTGACCCGGTCCCTGGTGGCCGCACCGGCTCCGGGGCGCTGCACCAGGGTTCCGCTGGACCGGGTCGAGCTGCTGCCGGGCGCCGACCCCGAGTACACCGCGAGCCTGCTGGCCGCGGTGACCGGCCCGGACCTGGCCGTGCAGCTGCCCGACGGGCAGGTCAGCGTCAGCGACCGGGAGCGCACCGTGCAGCTGCGCGCGGTCGCCTCGCGGGACCGCGCGCAACAGCAACTCCACTGCTGGGAGCAGTTCCTCGCGGTGGTCGCCGACGACCCCAACCTGCGGATGCACTGCGCCGCCCACCCGGTGCCCGGCGCCGTGGTCGACACCGGCACCGGCGCGGCGGCGCTGCTCCGGATCGCCGAACCGGCACCCGCGCACCCCTCCCACCCCGGCGGCACCATCGCGGTCCCGGTCTCCGCGCTGCTGCGGCCGGACGCCGCCGGCACCCCGGAGCTGCTCCGCGTGGTGCTGGACAACCGCTTCGAGTGGCGAGAGGACGAGCTCGAGTACTTCCTGGAGCACTTCGTCCGCCCGCTGCTGCGCACCTTCCGGGTGGCGCTCGACGTGCACCGGATCGGGCTGTTCGCGCTGGACGAGACCGGGCTGGCCATCGAGCTCTCCCCGGAGCTGCAGGCCACCGGCCGAATCGTGGTCACCGACCAGGAGCGGGTCTGCTGGGACCCGAACCGCGCCGAGGTCGCCGCCGGGGTCCGCGCGCTGGTCGGCACGCTGGACCGGCTGAGCACCGGGTTCGCCGAGCTCGGCGGCGGTCGCCGGACCGGGCAGGTCCGGCACGCGGTGGACCGGGTGATCGCCGAGGAGCTGCGCTACCTCGACCCGAGTACCGCGGAGCTGCTCTCCGGCGAGCAGCCGCTGCAGTGCTACGCGCACACCGTGCCGGAGGAGCAGGACGCGGTGCTGCGGTCGGTGCTCGACGAGGTCCAGCGGCGCACCCGGCAGCGCCGGTGGAACCCGGGCCTCGGGAAACCGGCGGTCGCCATCGACGTGGACCTGTGCGGGCTCGTCCCGCTGCAGCGCGTCCTCGACGCCGCCCGCGCGACCGCTGGTCCGCGGCCCGGCGCCCCGGAGGGCATCCTCGAGCTCGCCAGCGCCGGAACCCTCCCCGTCCTGCCCACCTGCGCGCCGGGGACCTGGGACGACTTCGTCGAGCGGAGCGGGCTGGGCGAGCGCTACCCGGCGGTGGACTGGGCGGGGGTGCGCGCCGACTTCGTCCGCGCGTTCCTGGCGCGCCCGCGCGAGCGGCTGCGCACCGACAGCGCCAACGCGGGCCTGGCCCGGTTCGTGTGGGACGTGCAGGACGCCGGTGGCCAGGTGGTGTTCTACACCCGGCGCAAGGAGCGCTACCGCGAGCAGACCGAGGAGGTCCTGGCTGCGGCCGGGATCGCTGAGGCGGTCCTGTGCTGCCGCCCGGAGGACGGCGGTCGCCCGCTGCAGGCCGCCGAGCTGGGCGAGGTGGACCTGGTCGCGGTCTTCGACGACGAGCGGGCCGAGCGGGTCGCGATCAGCGCGGAGTTCGGCGGTGCGCGCGCGATCGCGGTGCAGGTCCCCGGGTTCGCCGCGGAGCGCCGGGCGGGCCGGGACGAGGTGGTCGCCACCTTCGAGACCCGCCCGCGCCCCGACGAGCGCATCGGACCGCGCCTGTCCAACACGCACTCCCTGGAGGAGCTGCAGATCGGCGCGCTGCGCAAGAACCGCCTGGCGCAGCGCTGGGCCGTGCACCTCACCGCGCAGGAGACCCGCGACATCGTGGACTCGGTGCTCGCCGACGCCGACCGCGCGGCGTTGCGGACCGGGGACAGCGCGGCGGCGAAGTTCGGCCTCGACCGGCCGGGCCCGGCGGACGGCGAGCAGGTGCTCGCCGCGGTGCACCACGTGCTCACCCGCAAGCAGTTCTACAAGGGCTCCCGGTCCAACTACCAGCTCGCCGACCTGCGCGCGGACGTCGAACCGCTGGTGCGGCGCGGCGAACCGATCGAGGTGGTGCTGCTCGGCTTCCCGGTCAAGCAGTGCCTGAACCGGCTCAAGGCGGGCGGTCCGCTGCCCGACCTGGCCGAGTTCGGCGCGATGGCCCGGCTGCGCGAGATGCAGCAGGCGATCAGCGCGGTGCACGCGCCCGGCCTGCACTTCAACATCCTCACCGACGGGCGGCACTTCCGGAGCCGCCCGGCCGCGATCACCGACGCCTACCAGCGCAAGCTGCGCGAGTACGCGGACCTGGCCGGGATCGGCGACCGGACCCTCGTCGAGGACGTCGACGTGGTCGCCGAGCAGCGGCTCGGCCCGGGGCTGCCCGCGCAGCGCGCGGAGCGGATCGCGAAGTACCGGCGGCTGCTCGGCGAATCGCTGCGCGAGTTCGACATCACCGACAACCCGCTGCGTACCCTGGAACGGGTGCACCGGTGGACGGCCGGTGCCGACGAGTTCGCGCCGCACGTCATCGGGCTGTTCCGGGAGATCCTGATGTCGATGGTGTACTCGGTCCCGGTGTCGGTGCCGACCGGCGTGGACCGGATGGAGTGGTCCACCGCGGTCTACGCCGACGTCTACAATCTGGTGGACCAGGGCGTTTCCGCCGAGGTCCGCCAGGCGCGCTGCGCGGTGCTGCGCCGGGCGTGGCACACCGTGATCCGCTACATGGCGACCATGCAGGTGGACGAGGAGTTCGGCTACGAGCGGATGATCCCGAACCGGGTCCGGTTGACGTTGAGCGCGGTGCGCAAGGGTTGCCCGGGCTTCACCTACCTCGGCGGGTCGGGGCTGCTGCCGTGGCAGGGCACCGGGGTGCTGGACCCGCGCGGCCACGTGGCGGTGGACTTCGCGATCTCCCTGCTGGACCAGGGGTTCGTCCCGGTCTACTCCCCGCTGCTGGGGCCGCGGCAGCCCTGGGCGATGGTCCCGGCCGACCGCACCCACCCGGCGGAGCACTCGCACGTCCCCGCCCCGCGGGGTTCGGCCCCGCACCCCGGGCTGCGGCTGGACGAGCAGTTCATCGCGAAGGCCCGCCTCCGCCGCAAGTGACCGGCTGGGACGTCGGAACCGGCGGGGGATTACGCGCGCCCCGGGGACAGCATCCCCTCGGGGCGTTCTCCTTGCGGTCGGCCTGAGCGGACTGGAAGCTGGGGGCACGCCGCTCGAGCCGGGCAAGCGCCGGGCCGCACGGGTGCTGGGTCGCACTCGGAACTCACCAAGCCGTTCCGCCCCTCCAGGGGGCGTGATCGCGCGAGCTCAGCAGCGGCGGTGGTCCTCACGAGCGGGGGTCGTGGGGTCGTGGGCTGGGGTTCGGACGACCGCCGCTCACGAGTTCCGGGGGTGGAGATGTCGTCTCGTCGTGGTGCGCGGGTGTGTGATCCCGTACTGGTCGCGGTGGTGGTCGGTGCTGCGCTGCTGTCGATCGCGGCTTGTGTGGTCACCGCGCTGTCCGGGGGCACGCTGGCCTACGCCGACGCCATGTCGCACCTGTTGATCAGCGGCCGGGTTTCCGGGGCGTCGACGCCGGGGGCCGCGCAGCTCGGTGGGGTTTGGTTGCCGCTGCCGCACCTGCTGGCCGCCCCGCTGGTCGAGTACGAGCCGCTGCTGAGGTCGGGGATCGGCGCCTGCGCCCTGTCGATGGCCTGCTTCGTCGCGGCGACCGGCTGGCTCTACCGGGCCACGAGGGGGATCACCGGCAGGACCACCGGCGGGGTGGTGGCCGCCGTCGTGTTCGCCACCAACCCCAACGTGCTCTACCTGCAGAGCACGCCGATGACGGAAGTGCCGATGCTGGCCGGGATCGCGGCGACCACCGCCTGCTTCGTCGCGTGGTGCCGGACCGACCAACTCCGCTACCTGCTGCTCTGCGCGCTCGCGACGATGCTGACCACGCTGGTCCGCTACGAGGGCTGGGTGCTGCTGCCCGCGCTGGTCGCCGCGGTCGGCTGGCGGTCGTGGCAACGGGCCGCCGCGGGCGGGGAGTGGTGGTACGCGGTGCGGGCCGACCTGGTGCTGTTCGGCGTGCTGGCCGCCAGCGGTGTGGTGGGCTGGATCGGCTGGAACGCCATCATCTTCGGCGATCCGCTGAACTTCCTGCGCGGCGAGTTCGCCAAGCCGGAGCTGTGGGTGGCCGCCGACGACCCGGCGGTGGGGAGCTGGGCGGTGGCGGGCGCGAGCTACCTGTGGGCGGTGCTCGCGGTGCTGGGCCCGGTGGTGCTGGTCGCCGCGGTCGGCGGGCTGGTGCTGCTGGTGCGGCGCACGCGGCTGCGGGCGGAGGCGCTGGCCCCGGCCCTGCTGCTGGTGCTGCCGGTCTTCTACGTCTACGCGCTGCAATCCGGCCAGCGCCCGCTGCACGTCCCGCAGATCAGCGGGGGCCTGTACAACGTGCGTTTCGGGATCGTCGTGGTCGTGCCCGCCGCGCTGCTCGTCGGGTACCTGGCCGCGCAGGTGCGGCCGAAGGCGCTGACCCGGGTCGTGCCGGTGCTGGCCGCGGCCGCTTCGGTGCTGGTCGCGGTGGGTGGCATCGCGACCGCGCAGGAGCCCCGGGCGTTCCGGGCCAGCGCGGTGGAGCGGTCGAGCGCGGCGGGGGCGGCCTGGCTGCGCGAGCACTACGACCGGGGACGGGTGCTGATGCAGTCCTGGAACAACGAGACGGTCAACTTCGAGTCGGGCATCCCGCTGCGCAAGGTCGTCTACGAGGACAGCTACCGGCAGTGGGAACCGGCGCTGGCCGACCCGGCGGCACGCGGCATCCGGTGGGTCCACATGGGACGCAAGAACGGGGTGCCGGACCAGGTGTGGGAGCGGTTGCACGGCTCTCCGGTGCTCAACGAGTCCTACGTGCTGGTGTACGCCGACGCCGACCGCCAGGTCTACAGGCTGCGCGCGAGGTGCTCTTGAGTGTCCACAGTGGAATGAAAATAGCCCCGCTGCCGGCGCACCTGAGCGCCCGGGAGCTGCTCAGCACCGGTCAGCGCAGGTTCGCCACCGCGGTGGCGGCCTGCATCACCGCCTCGATCCTGCTGTGGTTCACCACCGGCTTCGGCATCTCGCCGCTGACCTGGGCGCAGATCGGCGTGATCGCGATGACCACCACCTACGTGCTGGTGATCGGCTACCGGGCATTGCTGGTCCTGATCGCCCCGCGGGCGGTCGAGCCGGTCGGCGCGCAGGTCCCGGACGCCGAACTCCCCAGCTACGCGGTGCTCGTGCCGCTGCACCGCGAGGAAGCGGTGCTGCCCAGCCTGCTCACGCACCTCGACGCCCTGCGGTACCCGGTCGTCAAGCTGCAGGTCCTGCTGCTGGTCGAGGAGGACGACGACAGCACCCGGGCGGCGCTGGCCGAGTACGAGCTCGGCCCGCAGTACGAGGTCGTGGTGGTGCCGGAGGGCGGGCCGCGCACCAAGCCGAACGCCTGCAACGTCGGGCTCGCCCGGGTCACCGCCGAGCACTGCGTCATCTTCGACGCCGAGGACCGCCCACACCCCGACCAGCTCCGCGCGGCCGCCGCCGCGTTCGCCCACCACCCGCCGGAAGTGGTGTGCCTGCAGGCCGAACTCGCCTACTGGAACCCGTGGACGAACTGGCTGACCCGGATGTTCGCCGGCGAGTACGCGCTGAACTTCCGGCTCACCCTGCTCGGCCTCGACCGGCTCGACCTGCCGATCCCGCTCGGCGGCACGTCGAACCACCTGCGCACCGCCGCGCTGCGCGAACTCGGTGGCTGGGGCCCGCACAACGTCACCGAGGACGCCGACCTCGGCATCCGGATCGCCCGCCGCGGCTGGCAGGTGCGGATGCTCGACTCGGTCACCCTGGAGGAGGCCAACAGCCGGACCGGCAACTGGATCCGGCAGCGCAGCCGGTGGATCAAGGGGCACCTGCAGACCTGGCTGGTGCACATGCGGCACCCGCGCCAGCTGCTGGCCGAGCTGGGCTGGCGCCGGTTCGCCAGCTTCCACCTGACCTTCGCGGTCAGCACCCTGGCTGTGCTGTGCAACCCGGTCTTCTAAGCGCTGTCCTGCTGGTACCTGGTGGACGGCCCACGCCGGATCGAGGTGCTGTACCCGGGACCGACGCTGTACGGGGGCGTCGCGGTGATGCTGCTCGGCAACCTGACCACGATCTACCTGTTCCTCATCGCGTGCGCGGTGCGCCCCGGGCTGCACCGCGCGGTGCCCGCGATGCTGACGATGCCGCTGTACTGGGCGCTGATGAGCGTGGCCGCGCTCCGCGCGGTGACCCAGCTGCTGCGCCCGGGACGACGGCACTACTGGGAGCTGACCGCGCATGGCCTGGTGCTCGATCCGGACTCCGCCCGGTCCTGACCGCGCGCGGCGGCTGGTGTCGTTCGCGCTGGTCGGCGGGTTCTCGACACTGCTGCACGCGGCGCTGTTCGCGCTGTCCCGGACGTGGTGCCCGGCCCTGCCTGGCCAACCTGGTCGCGCTGGCCCTGGCGACCACGGCGAACACCGAACTGAACCGGCGCCTCACCTTCCACGACCGCCCGAAACCCGCTGCGGCAGCGCAGGTCGGCGGGTTGCTGGCGTTCGGCGTGAGCTACTCGGCCACCGCGCTGGGCCTGTTCCTGGTGCGCGTGGCGGTGCCGGCTGCGGACCTGCCGCTGGAGTTGCTGGCGCTGGCGGTGTCCAGCGGGTTCGGCACCGTGCTGCGGTACGTCGCGCTGGACCGGTGGGTGTTCCGCCGGAACGGGAAAGAGCCCTGGCAGCTCGGTCGGGGAAGCGAGCGGCCAGGGCCTTTCCACCCTCGCTCCGGATCCGTCCGGGGAAACGGGTTCCGGAGCAGTTGGATTCCGCGGACCGGCACCGGTCGGGGGGAGGGGAGTGCGTCAGCACCAGCCCGCGGAAGCTGTGGAGTTCTTCTCGGTGGCGGCCGATGCGCGGTGGTCGAGGTCGGGGAAACGCGACCAGTCGCCCATCGGCCGCCACCTGGCGGTTCCTCGGTCTTGCCCGGGGTCGGGGAGGAGGTGTTGCTGTCCGGGACCGAGGCCGCCAGCTTTACGGCACCGGCGCCACCGGGCGCAGAGCGTGCGCCGGGCGCTGGTGCCGTGCGGGACGGGGAGCCAGGGCACCAGCCACCAGGTGCTCGTACGCCGAGCGCCACACCGAGCACGGTGCTTTCTGCGGGCGCCAGCGGCTGGAGCACTCCGGGCAGTTGCCCTTGTCGTCGGCTTCGTGCGCGGTGAGCAGCGTCCGCCACCCCTCGGTGAGCCGGGGGAGTTCGGAACGCGCCACGGAGAGCAGGGAGGTGGCGTCCGCCCGGTCCGCGAGCTCGCTCAACATGTCGAGCCGCTCGCGCACCGCGCTGCGCAGCACCTGGCCCAGGATCTCGTCCACTGAAACGTCACCGTCACTTTCTCGCCTGCATCGCGGCATCCCGCAACGCTGTTGACAACTGGCGCACGCCCAGCGGGGAGAGCACTGCGGCGTGGCCGGGCGGTCCGACGAGCTCGACCTGATCCCGATCGACCAGCACGGCCAGGGTCCGGTGGGCGTTCGACAGGTCGCGGCAGTCGACCTGCCACCACCGCCGACGGTCGGCAGGTGTAGCAGTGGGTTCGGCCATCCGGCCGACCCCGGTCCTGCTCGCCCGCTCGTCCACTTCGCTTACCGTCCCGTCCGTGCTCGGTTGCTTGCTGATGACTAGATTGGTCCCAGTCGGCACCGTTCGCCTAGTCGTCGGGCGGTGACCGGGCCGATGGCGACGACGAGCGGTCGGCGAACTTCAGCGCAACCGATCACCTCTACCGAAACGGACTTCACCGGGTTGCCGCAGTGCCCTTACTCTGCGACCAACGCCCGTGCAGAGCGTCAGGGGGTCTAAATGAACATCATCGGTTCTAGCGGCTCTCCCGTTACACCCGACGTTTGGAACGATCGGGAGATGCGGGATGCCCTGGCCCGGCGGGACGTCAGCGAGATCTACAAGCAACTGCGCCGACGCGGCGTCTCGCAGCGCCAGATCGCGGCCTCCACGGGGCAGTCGCAGTCCGAGGTGTCCGAGATCCTCAAGGGTCGGCAGGTCATGGCTTACGACGTGCTGGCCAGGATCGCCGACGGGCTGGGCATCCCGCGGGGCTACATGGGCCTCGCTTACGACGGGGCGACCGCGATGCGGGTCGCTAGCGCGACCAACGCCCTCGAAGCTGAGGAGGACGAATCGGTGAAGCGGCGGAAGTTCTTGTCCCACGCCGCCCAGGTGACCATGGGCGCTGCCGTGTTCGGGGAGGCCACCAGTTGGCTGCCCGCGAACGCGCAAACACCGGCGCCAGCCCGGATCGGCATGACCGACGTGCAGCAGATCCAGGCGGCCACCAAGGCCCTGCGCGACCTCGACTACCGCTACGGCGGCGGCACCTGCCGCGACGCCGTGGTGGCCCAGCTGTCCTGGGCGCAGCAGCTGCTCGACTCGACCTCCACCGACCTGGTGCGCAAGCAGCTGTTCGTGGCGCTGGCCGACATGCACAGCCTCGCCGGGTGGACGTCGTTCGACGTGGGCCTGCTGGACCCGGCGCGCGGCCACTTCGGCAAGGCGCTGGAGTTCGCCAAGCAGGCCGATGACCACGGGCTGCTGGCCAGCGTGCTGTACCGGATGGGCCGGGTGTACCTGCACCACCAGGAGCCCAACGAGGCGTTGAAGCTGTTCCAGCTGGGCCAGATCGCCGCGCAGGAGTCCGGTTCGGCGCTGACCGTGGCCGTGCTGTGCGCGAACGAGGCCTGGGCGTACGGGATGCTGAACAAGCCCGACCAGGTGCAGAAGATGGTGGGCCGCACCAAGGACGAGTTCGCCCGGGCGCAGGCCAGCGAGGCGCCGGACTGGGTCCGGTTCTTCAACGAGAACGACCTGCACGGCATGATCGGCTCCGCGCACGACGCGCTGGCCGTGTTCGACCCGAAGAAGCACGCCTCGATCGCGGTCGCCGAGACCATCAAGTGCAACGAGGCCTACGGCGCGGACATGCAGCGTACCCACGTCTTCGGGCTCAGCCTGCAGGCCACCAACCACTTCCGCGCCGGTGACGTCCAAGAGGGCATCAAGGTCGGCCGCCGCGCGCTGCAGCACGGCGAGCGGGTCAAGTCCGCCCGGGTCGCCGACCGGCTCAAGCCGTTGGAGCTGGAGGCGGCCAAGCACCGGGCCAACTCCGACGCGCGCGACCTGTTCGACGAGGTCCGGCAGTTCCGGCAGTCGTGAGGCTGCTGCGTCGCGACCGGTGCGTCGGTTTGAGAACCATGAACATGCAGACATACCAGGTGGAACAGGGTCAGCGAGTCCCGCCTGAACTGGGCTTGGCGCTGGCCGAGATCTGCGCCTCCGTCGGGTTGGACCCGCGGGGTGCGCGACTGGTCCGATTCATCAACAACGGGGTGTTCCTGCTCCGCGACGATCCCGTCATCGTCCGCGTGGTGCTGTCCCCGTCGTTCGGTTACCGAGCTTTCAACGCCGTCGAGGCCGCCCGCTGGTTGGCCGTGCACGGGGTCCCGGCGGTGCGGTTGCTGCCCGGTTTCGAGCAGCCGGTCCAGGTGGGGGAGCACTTGGCGACGCTCTGGCGGTACGTGCCGGAGCTGGGACCGGTGCCGAGCGGGGCGGACCTCGGCGAGCTGCTGCGGTTGATGCACTCGAAGCCGCTGTCGCCGACCTTCCTGGACTGGCAGCCGATGGCCGACATCCGGCGCCGGTTGACCGACGCGGTCGACATCGACCCCGCGGACCGGTACTTCCTGGAGCAGCGCGCCGACCACGTCGAGGAGCGGTTGGCCGAGCTGCGGTTCCCGCTGCAGCAGTGCGTGATCCACGCGGACGCGCACCTGGGCAACGTGATCGGTGGTCCGGACGGTCCGCTGCTGTGCGACCTGGACTCGCTGTGCGTCGGCCCGCCGGAGTGGGACCTGACGCCGCTGGCGGTCGGCCGGCTGCGGATGGGCCAGCCGTCGGCCTGGTACGAGGAGCTGGCCGCCGCGTACGGCTTCGACGTCACGGAGTGGGACGGCTTCCCGGTGCTGCGGGAGCTGCGCGAGCTGAAGATCACTACCGGGGTGCTGCCGATCGTGCGCAGCAATCCGGGGCTGCGCGACCAGCTGCACCGGCGGTTGCGCACGATGCGCGACGGCGACCTGGCCGCGCAGTGGGCGCCGTACAGCTGACCGCAACGACGGGTATGCACCCAAATGGGCGATCTTGACCCAATTGCCGCGCTCTTTTGGTCATTCATGGTGACGACATTGACCCGAAGGGGTAAATCATACGAGCGAACTAAACCGTCAGGGTGTTGCAACTGGATGGGTTGTCGATGATGGTCGCGGAGTTCTTGCTGGGAAAGCTGTTCCCGCGCTGGCGCCGGGCGCGCGCGTTGCGCGCCGCGCAGGTGCTCGACGACGTGGTGGACACCCAGGTCTCGTCGCTGCCCCGGCTGCCAGCGGACCTCCGGCGGCGGCACGCCGACCACCTCGCCGAACTGGTGCTGCTCGCCCAGGTGCACCGGCACTACGCGAAGGGCTGGATCAGCCGGCGGGAACTCGAGCGGCGCAGCCGGGCCGCGCTGCTCCGCCTCGAAGAACCCGGTGGTCTCGACGTCGGTGCAACTCACCGACGCTGAATGACCGCTCGGCGACCAGCGCGTCATCGCTGCCGCGCTGCGCGTTCCAGCCTCCCTTCCTGCGACTTCGCCGATCGGCGCACCGGCGTTCGGTCCGGCTGAACTCCGCGTCGTCCCCGGTCACGACCCGTTTTCCGTTCCACTGAGCCACTTCCGCCGTTCGGACCAGTCTTCCGACTGGCGCGCAACACCACGCGCTCGGGCGCGGTGAGCAGTACCGCAGCCCCGCCGAATGCGCTTCACCGAAGTTGAGATCTCGTCGCGCTCTGGCGATTCCGCTCGCCGATGTCGCCGAAAACCCTTGATGGGAGATGATTTTGTGCCGTCCGGAAGAAATGCCGGGGTCCCGCACCGGATTGCGGAGCGTGCTCGCCGACGACCCCCTGCTGCGGCTGTACTGCACGCCCACCCCCCAGGACTGGCTCCCGCTGGGTGACCTGGCGCGCAGCGACTTCCCCGGTGATGTGCTGGCGCTGAAGCGGCTCGTGGCCGACCAGCCGGGGGACTGGCGGCCGCGGGACCACCTCGCCGAGTTCGTGGTCCGGCCGTTGCTGGTCACCTGCCGCGGACTGCTGGCCAGGGGTTTCCTGCCGGTGGGCGAGGTGGGCGTGGAGCTCGGCGCGGATTCCTCGGCCACCGGCCGCATCGCCGTCGAGGGGACCCGCCCGGCCACCGGGGTGCCAGCGGCGATCACCGCGCTGGACGGCCTGCTGGACGAGCTGGCGGCGGCCGCGGTGCTGGTCACCGGGGACGAGCGGGACCGCGTCCGCGGTGCGTTCGACGGGGTCATCGCGCAGGAACTGCGCAACCTGTCGGCCGACACCGCGGCTGCGCTGGCCGGGGACCACCCGTGGCGCCAGTTCACGCACGTGGTGGGAGCAGGCCAGCACGACGTGCTGCGGCGGGTGCTCCGGGTGGTCCGGGAGCGCAGCGCGCGGTGCCGCCGCGAGAGCGGGCTGCCGCGCCCCCTGGTCGCGATCGACCTGGACTTCTGCGCCCTGCACCCGGTGCAACGGGTCCGCGGCGCGCTGCGCCGGGTCGGGGGCATCCCGGAGTTCACCGATCCTGGCCTGCTCGACGTGCTGCCCGGCCTCTACCCGTCGGCGTGGCCGTCCTTCCTGGAGCGCAACGGGTTGCGGGAGCGGTACCCCGAACTCGACTGGGACGCGCTGCACACCGAGTTCCGCCAGAACATCGACTGGCACCCGCAGGCGCTGCTGACCGACGAGCTCGCCCCCGGCATCAAGCAGTACGTGCAGGACCTGGAGCTGGCCGGGGCCCGCGTCGTCTGGTTGACCGGGCGCCGGAACCGGGTCCGCGCCGCCACCGAGGACTTCCTCGCCTGCCGCGGCCTCGGGCACCTGGACCTGCGCACCTGCGACGACGATCCGGCGCGCGGCGTCGCCGAGCAGAAGGTGGCCGCGCTGCGCGAGTTCCACGGGCACGAACTGGTCGCCGCGTTCGACGACTCGGCCGCCAACCGGGCCGCGCTGCGCTCCGCCTTCCCGGCAGCGCTGGTGATCCCGGTCCGCGCACCACTGTTCACCTCGGACGCAGCCGAGGGCATCGCGACGTTCGAGTCACTGCCGCACCCGGCTCCGCTCGGGCGCGGCCACGCGCGCGAGGCGCAGCTGTCGCACGCGACCTCGGTCAGCGCGTTGCGGGTCGGTGAGCTGAGCACCCGACCGACGATCTGGGACCGCGGTGCGGAGCTGACCGCAGCCGACCAGGCGCTGATCGTCGACGCGCTGGTGGCGACCGCGGTGACCTGCGGTCATGAGCTCGGCGAGGAGGCGGCTGGGGCCGACCCGGTCCGCGCGGTGTGGCGGGTGATCACCGCGAAGGCGTTCGGCGCGTCGCGGACCGCCTACCCGCTGGCGGTGGCGGAGCGGGACCTGCGCGCTCCGGTCGAGGCGGGCGAGCCGATCAGGTTCGTGCTGGTGGGGCCGTCGCTGAAGCAGGACGGCTCCCGGCTCAAGGCGCTCGGTGGCCTGCCCGACCTGGCCGAGTTGGCGATGCTGGTCCGGCTCCGGCAGCTGGACGAGGCGGTCCGGCAGGTGCACCCGCCGGGGATCCGGGTCCGGGCGCTCACCGACGCCAGCCACTTCCGGTTCCGCGACCCGCACCGGTGCGCGGCCTACCACGAGGAGTTCGCCCGGCAGGTGGCCGCGGTCGGCGCGGCGGACCTGGTGGTGGTCGAGGACTTCGACGACGCGGCGGACGCGCACCCGGCCTGCGGCGACCGGACCCAGCGGCCGGAGCTGCTGCGGGCGCACCGCGAGCGGTACGAAGCCGCCTTCGCGGGCCTGGACATCCGCCGCAACCCGCGCGCGGTGCTGGCGGAGGCGGCGACCCGCGACCCCTCCGCCCCCGGCCAGCCGAGGTTCGCGGAGCTGTTCCGGTCGGTCCTGCACGCGGTGGACGTGCCTTGCCGTGGCGGGGACCCGCTGGCCTGGTCGCAGCGGGTCTACGCGGACCCCTTCGACCTGACCGGCCGCGACGTCCCGCCGGAGGTCCGCCGGGCCCGCGCCGACCTGCTGGTCTCGGCCTGGCGGGAAACCACCACCTACCTGGCGAACAAGCACGTGGACGCCGACCTCGGCTACGCCGCGCTGTGGCGGGACGGGGTCCGGATGAGCCTGTCGATCCGCCCGACCCCGGGACGGCTCCGCTTCGTCCCGCTGGGCGGTTCGGGGGTGATGCCCTGGCACGGCACGGCAGCGCTCAACCCCCAGCAGGAGGTCGCGGTGGACTACGCGATCTCCCTGGTTGACCAGGGGTTCCTCCCGCTCTGCGCGGCAGGCGCACCGACCAGGGGAGGTCTGCGCCAGCCCTGGCTGATGGCCCCGCCGCACCTGCTGGACGCCTCCGGCCGCCCGACCGAGGAACTCCTGACCGGCATCCGGCTGCGGGCCAAGTGAGGGTCGTGAGTGGTTCTGGTCGCAAGAACGACCAGAACCACTCACGACCGCTGATCAGGCCTTCGGCTTGCCGAGGCGGAGTGCCAGCACGAGGCCCAGCGCCACCACGACCACGGCACCGACGATCCACGGCCAGACCGGCATGCCGCCGGACTCGCCCTGCTGCTCCGGCTGGCCCGCGTCCTGCGGTGCCGGGGCCGGGGTGCCGTTGCCCGCCTGGGTCAGGGTGAAGGTCACCTTGCCCGGGACCGGGTGCCCGTCGTTGGACAGCACCCGGTAGCCGACCGTGTAGGTCCCGGCCGGGCCGAGCTCGCGGACCGGGGCGACCACCTCGTTGCCCTCGACCCGGACCTCACCGCCGGTCCAGTACGTGCCGTCCGGGCCGACCACGTTGACCGTGTTGTAGCCCGCACCGGAGCGCACCGGCTGGTCGAAGGTCAGCCGGACCTCTCGCGGCCCGACCGACAGCTGCGCGCCTTCCGCCGGGTCGCTGCCGACCAGCACGTTGTGCGCCAGTGCGGTCCCCGCGCCACCGAGCAGCGCGGCCACCGCCAGCGCCGCGACCGCGATCACCCGCTTCACGACTCGTCCTCCCCGGTCGATCCGGCTCCCGCCGACCGGGTGCTGCGGCTGCGGGCCAGGGCACCAGCCCCGATCCCGACGCCCAGCGCCCCGACGAGCAGTCCGGCGCCGCCGAGCCAGCGGGCGGTGTCGTCACCAGCCGTGACCTGCTCCTCCGCGCCGCTGCCGTGCGAGTGGCCGCCCTCGGCGTCCTCGACCAGCTTGAGCGTCGGTGCCGGGTGCTCCGGCTCCTCGCCGTTCGGCGGGGTCGGCATGTTCCACTCCACGACCTCACCGTTGTCGTAGGTCTGGGTGGTGGGCATGACGAACTCGTCCACGTCGTCCGGCAGCGTGCCGAGGGTGGCTTCGAACTCGTTGAACTCGTTCGGCCCGATCCGGTTCCCCGGCTGCGCGGTCCAGGTGATGCTGCGCACCGCCTCCTTGACCTCCGCACCAGCGACCTGCACCGGGGCGATCTGGACCCGTTCGACCTCAGCGGTCCAGCCCGGCATCGGCTTGGTGCGCACCGAGCTCAGCGGCTGCGCTTCCGGGAAGGTGACCTTGACCTGCACGGTCGAGGCGTTGGGCCGCTCGTTGGGCACCCGGAGGGCGACCTTCGCGTTGCCGCCCTTGGCGGCCTCCCCCGGCTGGGCGCTGACGTGGGCGAACGCGGGTGCGGCAGCCAGCAGCGCGGTGAGCCCGCAGGCAGCGGTCAGCGCCGCGGAGCGCGCCGCGAATCGTTTTGTCGACATGTTTGCTTGGAATCTCCTGCACATTTCGGCCGTCGCCGATGATCGGAAAATGACGGAACGACAACGATCAGGCGGCGAATTCCACTTGATCGCGAACAGGAGGGCCCGGCGGCCCGCGCCGGGTGTTGATGCGCCTGTGGAGGAGGTGCACCAGGGGACGCACGGTGATCGCCGGGGTGCATACCGAGCGCACCTCGGTGACGGTGAGTAGCGGCCTCGGGCGGCGCGGCAGAATCGATCGGAGCAGCCTCGCGACTACGAAGAGTGCTTGCTCCGCCCGGGCCATCAGCAGCCCGGTCAGCAGCACGACCCCGATGTGACCCAGGGTCATCTCCCACGGCGAGTACGGCATGCCGACGGCGCCGGGTCCGTCCTGGTGGGAGGCCACTAGCTGGAGAAATGCGTGAAGTGACAGCTGGCTGACGCCGAGTGCCCCTAGAATGCCCCACGACCCGCGCTTGCGATCAGCGAGCGCCACACCGGCGCCGGCCAGGAGGATGGTGATCACAGTTGTCGTGCCCAGATCGGGTAACGACCCGCCCGCGGCCACGTGAGCGGCTACGGACAGTGACGCCGATGTCGTGGCCAGCACGCCGCCTCGCAGGACGCGGAGTGCGCCCTGCGTAGGGGTGGGACCGGCTGTCACAACAGCCCAGTCTAGGTGTCGGTTCGGCCACGCTGACCGCGGGCGAGCTTGCCTTGTTCACCCAATTGGGTCACGGTTTAACGGGTTGCAGACGGACCGAGCACGGCTGCGCGCAATGCCGGGCGCTGAATCGGATCGTCGTGACTGACGACGGAGAGGAGGGGGCGTCGCCGAAAGTCGGCGCCGGAACCTGTGTCGACCGAAACAGAACGAAGTGGTGACTCCGCCAAGGGGAACCATACGAATGAACTATCCGCGACCGAGTTCCTGGGCAAGCCTCGAACGGACTGGGTCGTCTTCGGCGTCACCGCGCTCATCATGTTCGCGGTGGTCGTCTGGGGTGCCGTCGGCACTGACTCGCTGAGCGCCGCCTCGAAGGCCGCCCTGAACTGGCTGCTGACGAACACGGGTTGGGGCTTCGTGCTCGCCGCCACCGGATTCGTCGTCTTCGCCCTGTTCCTGGCATTCAGCAAATATGGTCGGATTCCGCTCGGCAAGGACGGCGAGAAGCCGGAGTTCCGGACGGTCTCCTGGATCGCGATGATGTTCAGCGCCGGCATGGGCATCGGTCTGATGTTCTTCGGTGTCAGCGAGCCGCTCGGGCACTTCGTCTCCCCGCCGCCGGGCACGGTCCCGCCGGAGAGCGAAGCGGCGATCGAGACGGCGATGTCGACGTCGCTGTTCCACTGGACCCTGCACCCGTGGGCGATCTACGCGGTCGCTGGCCTGGCGATCGCCTACAGCAGCTTCCGCCGCGGCCGCAGCCAGCTGATCAGCGGCGTGTTCCGCCCGCTGATCGGCAAGCGCAACGCCGAGGGTCCGATCGGCAAGCTGATCGACATCCTCGCGCTGTTCGCCACGCTGTTCGGCTCGGCCGCCTCGCTGGGCATCGGCACGCTGCAGATCAGCGCCGGGATGAAGGCCGCGGGCTGGATCGGCGAGACCTCGTCGACCATCCTGGTGCTGATCATCGCGGTGCTGACGGTGTGCTTCATCGCCTCCGCGGTGTCGGGCGTGGCCAAGGGCATCCAGTGGCTGTCCAACATCAACATGGTGCTGGCCGCGCTGCTGGCGGTCTTCATCTTCGTCGTCGGTCCGACGGTCTTCATCCTCGACCTGCTGCCCACCGCCATCGGCTCCTACATGAGCGAGTTCGGTGAGATGGCTTCGCGGGCCGGTGCCACCGGTGGTGCGGAGATGCAGGACTGGCTGGCCACCTGGACGATCTTCTACTGGGCGTGGTGGATCTCCTGGACGCCCTTCGTCGGCATGTTCATCGCCCGCATCAGCCGGGGCCGCACCATCCGCCAGTTCGTCGGCGGTGTGCTGCTGGTGCCGAGCGTGGTCAGCCTGGTCTGGTTCGCGATCTTCGGCGGTGCCTCGATCGACAGCCAGAAGGCGGGCAACGGCGTCTACGGCGACGGCAGCGCGGAGGCGCAGACCTTCGCGGTGCTGGACCACCTGCCGCTGACGCTGATCACCTCCGTGCTGGTGATGGTCCTGGTGGCGATCTTCTTCGTCTCCGGTGCGGACGCCGCGTCCGTGGTGATGGGCACGCTGTCCCAGCGCGGCTCCATCGAGCCGAGCCGCTGGGTGGTCATCTTCTGGGGTGCCGCGACCGGTGCGGTGGCCGCGATCATGCTGGTCATCGGCACCGCCGGTGGTGACGCCGAGAAGGCGCTGGACGGCATCCAGAACCTGACCTTCATCGGCGCGCTGCCCTTCGCCATCGTCATGGTGCTCATGTGCGTGGCGCTGATGAAGGACCTGCGCAGCGACCCGATGACCCTCCGCGACGCCAAGGGCGCCGAGGTCCTCGAGCAGGCCGTGATCATCGGCACCGAGGAGCACGAGGGCGAGTTCCAGCTGGTCACCACCCCGGTCGAGGACGACGGGGAGACCGAGGTGACCAAGGCCGGGGAGAAGTAGCGGGTCATCCCGGCCGAAGCGCGTGCGCGCCCGGCTGCTGCGGCGGTCGGGCGCGCTTTGCATGCACCCCTGCGGCTTTTGTCCTGTTCAGTCACCTGGGGTGGTGAAGTTGCACGGGTCGCGCGTGATCGGTTCCAGGGCCCGGGTTGAACCGGATCCCGGAGCCCACCGGGCGCGACCGACCCCCGGAAAGGAGGGGCGCCGTTCGATCGGCGCTGGAACCCTGTGTCGACGGAAGCATTAGAACGATCAGAAGAGCCGACCGAGGTGGCGAGCACCAAGCTCGTCGACCAGCCAGGTCGGATGGACTGGGTGGTGTTCGGCATCTCCGCGGTCGCCGCGGTGGCGTTCATCGCCTGGGGCGTGTTCGGATCCGAATCACTGCAGTCCTTCGCCAGCACGGCGCTGGAAGTGCTGGTGCGTGACGGCGGGTGGGTCTTCGTGCTCGCCGGCACCGCGTTCGTGGTCTTCGCGCTGTGGTTGGCGTTCAGCAAGTACGGCCGGATCCCGCTGGGCGAGGACGACGAGAAGCCGGAGTTCCGGACCACCTCGTGGATCGCCATGATGTTCGCCGCCGGGATGGGCATCGGCTTGATGTTCTACGGCGTGTCCGAGCCGCTCACCCACTTCACCAGCCCGCCCCCGGGCAGCGTGGAGGGCAGCACGGACGCCGCGGTCGGGACCGCGATGGCGACCTCGCTGTTCCACTGGACCCTGCACCCGTGGGCGATCTACTCGGTGGTCGGCCTGGCCATCGCCTACGCCAGCTACCGGCGCGGCCGCAAGCAGCTGATCAGCTCGGCGTTCGTGCCGTTCTTCGGCAAGCGGGCCTCGGAGAGCGTGCCGGGGCGGATCATCGACGCGCTCGCGGTGTTCGCGACGGTGTTCGGCACCGCCGCGTCGCTGGGCATCGGCGCGACCCAGATCGCGGCCGGTCTCACCGAGGTCGGCTGGGTCGACTCGATCGGCAACACGCTGCTGGTCGCGATCATCACGGTGCTCATCATCGCGTTCGTGATCTCGGCCGTCTCTGGTGTGTCCAAGGGCATCCAGCTGCTGTCCAACAGCAACATGATCCTGGCCCTGCTGCTGGCAGTCTTCCTGTTCTTCGCCGGCCCGACGGTGTTCATCCTCGACATGCTCCCGCTGTCGGTGGGGTCCTACCTCGCCGACTTCGGCGCGATGATCTCCCGCACCGGGGCGATCGGCGGCGAGGACATGCACACCTGGCTGTCCACCTGGACGATCTTCTACTGGGCGTGGTGGATCTCCTGGGCGCCCTTCGTCGGCATGTTCATCGCGCGCATCAGCCGCGGCCGCACCATCCGCCAGTTCGTCGGCGGCGTGCTGCTCGTGCCCAGCGTGATCAGCCTGGTCTGGTTCGCCATCCTCGGCGGCAACGCGCTGTTCCAGGAGCGCGAGGGTGCCAACCTCACCGAGGTCGGCGGTGCCGAGGACCAGCTGTTCCAGGTCTTCAAGAACCTGCCGCTGAGCGCGGTGGCCAGCGTGCTGGCCATGCTGCTGATCATCAACTTCTTCGTCACCAGCGCCGACTCGGCGTCGGTCGTGCTCGGCTCGATGTCGCAGCGCGGCAGCGCGAAGCCGAACAAGTTCGTCGTCGTGTTCTGGGGCCTGGTCATCGGTGGCGTCGCCATCGTGATGCTGCTGACCGGTGGTGAGGACGCCCTGAGCGGGCTGAACAACACCACGATCATCGCGGCCTCGCCGTTCGTCGTCGTGGTGCTTGCGATGTGCGTGGCGCTGGTCAAGGATCTGCGCAGCGACCCGATGATGCTGCGCGACGCCAAGGGCGCCGAGGTGCTGGAGCAGGCCGTGATCTCCGGTACCGAGGAGCACGACGGCGACTTCCAGCTGGTCACCACCCCGGTGGCGGCCGACGAGGAGCCCACCGCGTCCTCGGCGGGCGGGAAAGAGTAACGAGTGAACTTCCTGGACTACGTCGCATCCAGGTGGCAGTCGCTGCTGGTGGACTCCTACCAGCACGTCAGCATGGTGGTGCAGTGCATCGTGCTGGCGACGATCGTCGGCGTCCTGGTCGGGGTTGCGGTCTACCGCAGCCCCGCCGGGGCGGCGATCGCCACCGCGCTTTCCAGTGCCGTCCTGACCATCCCGTCGTTCGCGCTGTTCGGCCTGCTCATCCCGGTGCTGGGGCTGGGCGTGGCACCGTCGGTGCTCACGCTCGTGCTGTACGCGCTGCTGCCGATCGTGCGCAACACCATCGTTGGGCTGTCTACAGTCGACCAGCCGATCCTGGACGCCGCCCGCGGCATCGGCATGAGCCGGTTCGGCGTGCTGACCCGCGTCGAACTGCGGCTGGCCTGGCCCGCGATCCTCGCGGGCATGCGGGTGAGCACCCAGATGCTGATGGGCATCGCGGCCATCGCCGCCTACGCCAAGGGCCCCGGCCTGGGCAACCTGATCTTCAGCGGTCTCGGCCAGCTCGGCGGCGCGAACGCGCTGAACATGGCCGTCGCCGGCACCGTCGGCGTGATCATCCTGGCGCTGCTGCTGGACGCCGTCTTCGTGCTGATCGGGCGGCTGACGACTTCGAGAGGTATCCGTGGCTGACGACAACAAGACCCCCAGCGGGCACGGCGTGGAGATCTGCCTGGAGGAGGTCTCCAAGCGCTACCCCGGCCAGAAGCTGCCCGCCGTCGAATCGGTGACCATGACCATCCCCGCCGGGGAGACGGTGGTCCTCGTCGGCCCCTCCGGCAGCGGCAAGACCACCACCATGCGGATGATCAACCGGCTGATCGAACCGACCTCCGGCAAGATCACCATCGGTGGGCAGGACGTGCTGGGCCTGGACCCGGACAAGCTGCGCCGCGAGATCGGCTACTCGATCCAGCAGGCCGGCCTGTTCCCGCACATGACGGTCGGCGAGAACGTCGGCATGGTGCCCGGCCTGGTCGGCTGGGACAAGAAGCGGATCAACGAGCGCGTCGACGAGATGCTCGACCTGGTCAACCTGGACCCGGCCGAGTACCGCGACCGCTACCCGCGGCAGCTCTCCGGCGGTCAGCAGCAGCGCGTCGGCGTGGCGCGGGCGCTGGCGGCCAACCCGCCGGTGCTGCTGATGGACGAGCCGTTCGGCGCGGTGGACCCGATCACCCGAGGTGTGCTGCAGGACGAGTTGATGCGCCTGCAGGCAGACCTGGGCAAGACGATCGTGTTCGTCACGCACGACTTCGACGAGGCGGTCAAGCTCGGCGACCGGATCGCGGTGCTGGGCGAGCGCTCCAAGATCCTGCAGTACGACACGCCGGACGCGATCCTGGCCAACCCGGCCGACGACACGGTCGCCGGGTTCGTCGGCGCCGGTGCCGCGCTCAAGCAGTTGACGCTGCGGCGGGTCCGGGAGATCGAGGTCGGCCAGGTGCCGACCGCGAAGGTGGACGAGCAGCCGTCGGTGCTCAAGGAGAAGCTGGGCACCCGCCGCGGCGCGATCGGCCTGGTGCTGGACAAGCGCAACCGCCCGCTGCGCTGGGCCTCGGCCCGGGAAGCCGGTGCGGTGTCGGCGCTGGACCGCGCCGGTCGGCCGGTCGAGGACAGCGTGTCGCTGGCCTCCACGCTGCAGGACGCGCTGGAGGCGATCCTCACCGACGACGACGGTGTCGCGGTGGTCGTCGGATCGCGCGGCGAGTACGTCGGCGTGGTCGACATCGACACGGTGATGAACACCATCAAGGCGCTGCGCGAGGAGCACGCCGACGACTCGACCGGGGACGAGTGATGAGCAGCCAGTTCGCCTCCGACTCCGGATCCCGCACCGCGGAGCGGTTGCGCCTGCTGGCGCAGCCCGTCGCGGTGGTGGTGCTGGTCGCCGCGGTGCTGGGCTGGGCGTTCAGCCAGGACAACGACGAGGTGACCGCGCGCAGCATCAACGCGCCGTTCATCCTCGGCCTGACCTGGGCGCACTTCCTGATGAGCTTCGCGGTGGCGCTGATCGTGATCGTGGTCGCGGTGCCGCTGGGCGTGCTGCTCAGCCGTCCGTGGGCGCGCCGGGCGGCACCGGTGGTGATCGGCATCGCCAACATCGGCCAGGCCGCGCCCGCGGTCGGTCTGCTGGTGCTGTTCTTCCTGTTCACCGGTGGTACCACCGGGTTCTGGATCGCGGTGCTGCCGATCGCCTTCTACGCGCTGCTGCCGGTGCTGCGCAACACCATCGTCGGCCTGCAGCAGGTGGACCGGTCGCTGATCGACGCGGGCCGCGGCATCGGCATGTCCGGCGCCGGGGTGCTGCTGCGCATCGAGCTGCCGCTGGCCGTGCCCTACATCCTGGCCGGTCTGCGGACCGCGCTGGTGCTGGCGGTGGGCACCGCGACGCTGGCGCTGTTCGTCGGTGCCGGTGGCCTCGGCGAGATGATCGACACCGGCTACAAGCTCAACGACTGGACGGTCATGATCGTCGGCTCGGTGCTGGCCATGGCGCTGGCGCTGCTGGTCGACTGGCTGGGCGCGCTGGCCGAGACCTACCTGTCGCCGAAGGGGTTGCGATGAAGCTGCGAACGTCGCGCCGCGGCGCGCTGAAACTGGCCTCGCTGGCGGTGGCCGGGGTACTGCTGTCCGGCTGCGGGCTGAGCTCGGGCAGCTCGGTGCCGCTGGCGGTGGAGCCCGGCTCGATCCAGCCGGTCCCGGAGCTGGAGGGCGTGACCGTCACGGTGGGGTCGAAGAACTTCACCGAGCAGATCGTGCTCGGCTACATCGCCGAGTTCACGCTCGCCGCGGCCGGGGCGGACGTGCGGGACCTGACCAGCATCGTCGGGTCGTCCACGGCCCGCCAGGCGCTGCGGAGCGGGCAGATCGACGTCCTGTGGGACTACACCGGCACGTCCTGGATCAGCTACAACGGCAACAACGACCCGATCCCGGACGCCCGCGCCCAGTACGAGGCGGTCAAGCAGCAGGACCTGGAGCGCAACGGCGTCGCCTGGACCGCGATCGACTACAACGTGGACAACACCTACGCGTTCGCGGTCAACCAGGACGTGGCCAAGCGCCTGGGCGTGCAGAAGCTGTCGGACATCCCGCGGGTCGTCGCCGAGCACCCGGAGGACGCCACGTTCTGCGTGGACACCGAGTTCGCCAACCGCAACGACGGCCTGCCCGGCGTGGAGCAGGAGTACGGCTTCACCGCGGACAAGTCGAAGGTGAAGACGCTGACCGAGGGCAGCATCTACCAGGCGACCGCGAACGGTACCTGCACCTTCGGCGAGGTGTTCACCACCGACGGCCGCATCAAGGCGCTGGACCTGAAGGTGCTGGAGGACGACAAGCTGTTCTTCCCGCGCTACAACATCGGCGTCACGACCCGCGACGAGCTGCTCAAGCGCTACCCGCAGATCACCGCGATCTTCGAGCAGGTCTCGAAGGTCCTGACCAACGAAGAGCTGGTCAAGATGAACGCCCAGGTGGACGTGGAGGGCCGGGACCCAGCCGACGTCGCCCGCGACTGGATGGCCGAGAAGGGCTTCGTGAAGATCCCCAACGGCTGACCCGACCCATCCCGGGGGGAGCACGCGACACCCCGCCGTCTCCCGCGACCGGCACACCCCGGCGTGTCCGGCCGCCGGCAAACCGGGGAACCCCAGTCCCAACTGAACCTGGAACCCAACGACCAGGGGCACCTGCACAACCCAGCAGGTGCCCCTGGTCATGTCCCAACCCCCACGACGAGGTCCAGCCAGGGCCAGGAGGTCGCCCCTCCGCATCCGGCCCCCAACACTCCCCGGTGTGTCGGACGTCCGACACACCGGTGTGCGCAGTTTCAATTGAAACTGCAACCCGGTGGTCGGCGAGCGGTGGGAGGCGACGGCCTGCGGGTCCGCAGGTGGATCGTCGGGGGCGTGTCCGGTGCAGGGTGTGCGTCGGACCGGGGGTGGGTCAGTGCTTGGGGTTGATGCCGAAGCGGGAGAGGAGGTCGCCCTCGATCTGGTTGAGTTCCGCGTTCACCGCGCGGTGGGTTGAGCGGCGACGTTGGGTGGGCATCCGCTCCGCCGCGCGTACTGCGGTTGTCAGCTGCATCAGCCGTGCGCCCGTTCGTTCCGCGTACTGCTCCGCGACCAGGCGCGCCTCTTGGTCGCCCGCCTGTTCGCGCAGGGCGCGCAGTGCTTCGGTGTCGCCCGCGATGCGGGCGTGCAGTGCCGCGCCGTGGCCGGTGAAGGTGCCGAGGTCGTCCACCGGGACACCGAGGCGTCGGGCCCGGGCCCGGTCGTAGGTGTCGCGGGCGGCGGACGCCGCTCGGACCGCGAACGGGAGCAGCACCGGGCCGACCACCTTGGCCACGCCGATCACCTTCTTGGCGTTGCCCGGCGTGATGCGGCCGTGCTCGCCCTTCTTGATCGCCTTCGCGGCCCGCTTGTCCGCCTTCAACTCCGCCTTGGCGAGCTTCCGCTGCTCGGCCACCTCGGCCGACTTGCGACGCTCGGCTGCTTTCACCGCCCTGCGGTGCTCGGTCGCCTCGGTCCTCCGTCGCTGCTCCGCAGCTTTAACTGTCCTGCGGTGCTCAGCGGCCTCGGTCCGCCGGTGGTGCTCCGCTGCCTTGGCCGCCCTGCGGCGCTCGGCTGCCTTCGCCGCGCGGTGGTGCTCCGCTGCCTTCGCCGTCCTGCGGTGCTCGATCGCCTTCATCGCCGCCTCGAGGTGGACGGTCGAGGTCCGCTTCGCGGCCCTGCGCCGGTACGTGCGCTTCCTCACCGGGACCTCCTGCTCGGCGTTGGCGTTCCCGGTAACTCTAAGAGCGCGCCCGCGGTCCCGGCCTGAGCTGATGACGCGATTTCGTGGGAAACCGGAGCTCAGAACTGCCCCGAATTCCCCGGTTCGGGTGAGGGCGCGACGCGCGGGACCCAGAACCGCGCACAACCGCGCACGACCGCACAGCGCCACCCCTCGCACGACACCGCTCGGTCGTGTATCCGGGGGGATGACCGCACCTGTCATGGCGACGGCATACGCTTCACCCGTGAAGGAGAAGGTGCTGCTCGAGGCGAGCGTGGTGACGCGCTGCCGTCGACGCGTGCACCTCGAGAACGACCCCGCGATGCGGGACCGGCCGCAGGCGCCGCTGGACCTGGGCATCGAGCAGCGCATCGCCGACGCCGCCGAGCACCGCCGCGCCGTCGCGAAGCTGCTCAGCAGGCTGCACGGTCCGGACTGGACGGAGATCCCGCGCGGCGCGGCCCGCGACCGCGCGGAGCTCACGCTGGCCGCGATGCGCGCCGGGACCCGCTACATCTCCGCCGCTCAGCTGCCGTCCGACGAGGTCGGCGGTCGGCGCGGCACGGTCGACCTGCTGGTGCGCAGCGGGGACGGGTACGTGCCGGTGCTGGTGGTGCGGCACAAGATCACCGACCCGGGCCGCGGGGCGCGGGTGTCGCCGGTGGAGCGCCCGGTCCCGGAAGCGGCCTCGACCGACCAGGCCCGCAAGGTGCGCGCGCAGCCCCGCGACCAGCTCCGGCTGGCGCACGCGGTGCGGCTGCTGGAGGCCTGCGGGATGAGCGCGCCCGGGTACCGGGGCGGCGTGATCGGCGTGGACGCCGACGTGGTGGTCTGGCACGACCTGGCGACCCCGAACTGGCCGGGCGGGCGCACCGCGCTGACCGAGTACGAGGTCCGGTTCGCCGACCGGTTGGCGGTGGCCACGGCGGCGAACGAGGGGGCCGAGCCGCTGGCGGAGCCGTCCCGGATCAACGAGTGCAAGGGCTGCCCGTGGTGGCCGGTCTGCGAGCAGCAGCTGCGCGACCGCCGCGACGTCAGCCTGGTGGTGCGCGGCGAGGACGCCACCGCGCTGCGCGACCTCGGCGTGTCCACAGTGGATGCGCTGGCGGCGACGCCGCTGGAGCGGGCCGACGAGCTGCCGCTGACCGGCGTGCGCAACACCGACGCGATCCTGCTCGCCAAGGCGTGGCTGCAGGACCTGCCGCTGGTGCGGCGGGTCCGCGACGTGTCGGTGCCGCGGGCGGACGTGGAAGTCGACGTGGACATGGAGAGCTACGGCGATTCCGGCGCCTACCTGTGGGGCTGTTGGTTGTCCGGCGCGGACGTCGGCGACGAGCCCGGGTACCGGGCGTTCGTCAGCTGGGAGCCGCTGCCGTCCGACGACGAGGGCCGCTCCTTCGCGGAGTTCTGGACCTGGTTCTGCTCGGTGCGCCGCCGCGCGTACGAGCGCGGCCTGAGCTTCCGCGCGTACTGCTACAACGAGCTGGCGGAGAACCGCTGGATGCTGGCCTCCGCCGAGCGGTTCGCGGGCAAGCCCGGTGTCCCGTCGGTGGCCGAGGTGCGCGAGTTCATCCGCTCCGCGGAGTGGGTGGACCTGTTCGCCTCGGTCCGCGAGCAGTTCCTGTGCCCGAACGGCAAGGGCCTGAAGGTGATCGCCCCGAGCGCCGGTTTCGGCTGGCGGGATGCCGAGGCCAGCGGCGAGAACTCGATGCGCTGGTACCGGGACGCGGTCGGCCTCGGCGACACCGTCCCGGTGCTGTCCCAGCGCGACCGGATCCTGCGCTACAACGAGGACGACGTCCGGGCGACCTGGACGATCCGCCGCTGGATGACCTCCGAAGCGGTCCGCGAGGTCCCCTTCGCCGAGGACCTCTGACTACGGCACGACGACCGCGCGGCCGGTGATCTTCCCGGCGTGCAGGCGCTCGTAGACCTCGGGTGCTTCGTCCAGGCTGAAGGCCTCCACGTGCGCGCGCAGCGCACCGGAACGGGCCAGGTCCAGCACCTCGATCAGCTCCGAGCGGGTGCCCCAGTACGGCGCTGCGACCGAGACCTCGTACGGCAGCAGGCCGAACCCGACCGGGAGCGGGGCGCCGCCGATGCCGACGATGGTGATGTCGCCCGCGATCGCCACCGACTGCGCGGCGAGCTGCACCGTTGGCGCGGTCCCGACGAAGTCCAGCACCACGTCAGCGCCCAGCCCGCCGGTCAGTTCCCGGATGCGCGCCGGTGCCGATCCGTCGGAGTGGACCACCTCGTGCGCGCCCACCTCCTGCGCCAGCTCCAGTTTCTCGTCAGCCACGTCGAGCGCGATCACCCGTGCTCCGGTGGTGGCGCGCAGGATCTGCACCGCCAAGTGCCCGAGCCCGCCGACGCCGATGACCACCGCAGTGCTGCCACCGACCAGCTTCGGCAGCGAGCGCTTGACCGCGTGGTGCGGGGTGAGCCCGGCGTCGGTCAGCGGCGCGGCCTGCACCGGGTCGAGCCCGTCCAGCGGGACCAGGTGCCGGACGTCGTCCACCAGCAGGTACTCGGCCATCGCGCCGGGTCGGCCGAGCCCCGGCGGCCGGATGTCCAGCTCCTCGACGCGGGTGCAGTGGTTCTCCCTGCCCTGCGCGCAGTTCCGGCACACCCCGCAACCCCACGGCCCGTACACCGCGACGGACTGGCCCTCGCGCACCCCGCGAACGCCCGGCCCGAGCTCCGCGACGGTGCCGATGCCTTCGTGCCCGAGGGTGAACGGCGGCTCGAACGGGGACTGGTCGCCGGACCAGCTCATGATCTCGAGGTCGGAGTGGCACATCCCGGCCGCGGTCACCCGCAGCAGCACCTGGCCGGGACCGGGTTCGGGCTTGGGCACCTCGACCACTGCGGGACCGGCCCCGACCTGCTGGTACTGCACGGCTTTCATGAACTGGCCCATCGCGACTCCTCCCGCAGCGTGATCACGCGGGCCATCCTCCGCCGAACCGGCGCCGTCCCGCACGGCCGAGCGCGAACGGGGGTCCGCCGATCGTGGGTCAGCGAGGCGCCATGCGCAGCGCGCCGTCCATCCGGATGACCTCGCCGTTCAGGTAGTCGTGCTCGACGATGCCCAGCGCCAGCTGGGCGTAGTCGTCGGGGGTGCCGAGGCGCTTCGGGAAGGGCACGCCGTCGGCCAGGCCCTTGCGGTACTCCTCGCTCACGGTGGCCAGCATCGGGGTGTCCACGATGCCGGGCGCGATGGTCATCACCCGGATCCCGGCCGAGGACAGGTCGCGCGCCGCGGGCAGCGTCAGGCTCGCCACCCCGCCCTTGGACGCCGCGTAGGCGGCCTGGCCGATCTGCCCGTCGAAGGCGGCCACGGACGCCGTGTTGATCACGACGCCGCGCTGGCCGTCCTGGTCGGCCTCGGTCTCGCGGATCGCCGCGGCCGCCAGCCGCAGCACGTTGAAGGTGCCGACCAGGTTGACCTCGATGACCTTGCGGAACAGGTCGAAGTCGTGCGGGCCCTGCCGTCCGACGATCCGCGCCGACGGCCCGATCCCCGCGCAGTTCACCACGATCCGCAGCGGGTTCCCGGCGCCCGCGGCCTGGTCCACCGCGGTCTGCACCTGCTCAGCGTCGGTGACGTCGGCGGCGGTGTAGGTGACGCCGTCGACCACTGGCGCCTTGCCCACGGCGTCCGGCAGGTCCACCGCGAACACCTGAGCCCCGCGCGCGGCGAGTGCTCTGGCGGTGGCCGCGCCAAGGCCGGAAGCCCCGCCGGTGACGATCGCCGCGGTGTCGGTGATCTGCATCTGCTCGTTCCTTTGCGTCCGGTGCTGGTACCCGGGCATGTCTAACACCTGGGAACTTCCTTGCCCAGCATCTGACGCGGAACGGGCAGGGGGCGGGGCGCAGGTCAGCGATGGCGGCGCACCTCCCGGTTCGAGGTCGCCTCCACGAGCGCGAGCAGCGCCACCAGGGGCAGCGCGACCAGCAGCGCGAGGCCGATGAACAGTGCGGCGAACCCGATGAGCTCCATGTGAAGAGCGTGGTCCGCTCACCGCTCCCGCCGCGTCGGCCACCTGTGCGGAACTCCGGTCCGTCCGAGCGAAAACATCATCACCGAACGTGATCGGAATCACGTCGAGACTCGTGAGTGGCGATGGTGGCTAGAGCGACCATCGCCACTCACGAGGCAAGCGTCAGGGGTCGTGAGTGGCGATGGTGGTTTGGGCGACCATCGCCGCTCACGAGCGGGTCACAGCGGTGGGCAGATGGAGTTGAGGACGTCCATGTCCTCCGGGGTGGGGCGCCACTGACCGGCCACCGCGTTGGCCTGGACCTGCTCCGGCGTGGTCGCGCCGCTGATCACCGAACCGACCACCGGCTGCGCGGCCAACCAGCCCACCGCGACCGACGTCATCGGGATGCCGCGCTGCTCGGCGAAGGTCCGCAGCTGCTCGATGCGCTCCCACGGCGCGTCCGCCAGCACCTGGTTGCGGCTGGCCAGCCGACTGCCCGCCGGTGGCTCCTGGTCCTTCCGGTACTTGCCGGTCAGCAGGCCGTTGGCCAGCGGGAAGTAGGGGATCAGCCCGACCCCGAACCGCTTGCAGGCCGGGATGATCTCGCGCTCGGCCTCGCGCGCCAGCAGCGAGTAGTGGTTCTGCGTGGACACCGGTCCGGTCAGCCCGGTCGAGGACGCCACCCAGGACGCGTCGGCGAGCTGCCACCCGGCCAGGTTGCAGTGCCCGACGTAGCGGACCTTGCCCTCGCGGACCAGGTCGTCGAGCACCGACAGGGTTTCCTCCAGCGGCGTCAACCGGTCCGGCCGGTGCAGCTGGTACAGGTCGATCCAGTCGGTGGCCAGCCGCCGCAGCGAGGACTCCACCGCCCGCCGCACGTAGCGGCGCGAACCGCGCGCGGTGAAGTCCGGGCCGTTGCCGCCCTGCATGTCCATGCCGAACTTGGTGGCGATGATCGCGTGCTCCCGGCGCCCGGAGAGCGCCTGCCCGAGCAGCTCCTCGCTGCGCCCGCGCGGCGAGCCGTACACGTCGGCCACGTCGAAGAAGGTGATGCCGGCGTCGAGCGCGGTGTCGACCACCGCCCGCGCGCCGGAGAGGGACTCGGTCGCCGTTCCGGGGCGGCCCAGGTTGTTGCAACCGAGGCCGACCGCGCTGACCACCAGACCGGATTCGCCGAGGCGTCGCTGTTCCACGCAGGCGACCATAAACGGCTGGTCACCTGCGCGTCACGCTGGACGTACGGCGCGTGAACGTTTGCCCAAGCGGGTTCCACTCGTCGAGCGATGTGCCACGATGCCCGGTGGGGGGAGCGGCCGTGCGGCCGTGCGCGCGAAGGGGTGTGGGGACTGGTGTTCGCCCGTCGGATCGTCGTCGTCGGAACCGGGTACGTGGGGTTGACGACTGGTGCGTGCTTGGCATCGCTGGGCCACCGGGTGGTGTGCAGCGATGTCGACGCCGAGAAGGTCGAGCAGTTGTCCCGCGGTGAGGTTCGGATCCACGAGCCCGGGTTGGCCGAGCTGGTGCAGGAGGGCATCGCGGCGGGGCGGCTGGAGTTCGTGCTGGGCTCGGCGGGTGCGGTGGCCGACGCCGAGGTGGTGTTCCTGTGCGTGCCGACGCCCATGGGCTCCGGCGGCGGGGCGGACCTGGCGGTCGTGGAGTCGGTGGCCCGCGAGGTGCGGGAGGTGCTGCCCGCGGGCTGCGTGCTGGTGACGAAGTCGACGGTGCCGGTGGGCACCTCGGCGCGGCTGCGCGAGCTGGTCGCCCGATCCGATGTCGCCGTGGTGAGCAACCCGGAGTTCCTCCGCGAGGGGTCGGCGGTGCACGACTTTCTGAACCCGGACCGGATCGTGGTCGGCTCGGACACCCAGGACGCGGCCGAGCGGGTGGCCGCGCTGTACGCGCGGCTCGGCGCGCCGACGGTGCTCACCGACGCGGCCAGCGCGGAGATGGTGAAGTACGCGGCGAACTGCTTCCTGGCGACCAAGCTTTCCTACGTGAACGCGATCGCCGAGATGTGCGAGCGGTTGGGCGCCGACATCACCGACGTGACCGAGGGGATGGGCTACGACCGCCGCATCGGCCAGGCGTTCCTGCAGCCCGGGCCGGGGTGGGGCGGTTCCTGCCTGCCGAAGGACACCGCGGCGCTGCTGCAGGTCGCGGAGGCCGTGGAGTTCGACTTCCCGCTGCTGCAGGCGACCATCTCGTCCAACGCGCGGCAGCGCGAGCGGATGGTCGCCAAGGTCGTCGAGGCCTGCGGCGGGTCGCTGACCGGCGTCCGGGTCGGGTTGCTGGGCCTGACGTTCAAGGCGGGCACCGACGACCTGCGCGACTCGCCCGCGCTGGAGGTGGCGCGGCTGCTGGCCGGGCGGGGCGCGGAGCTGGTGGCCTACGACCCGGGCCTGCGCGGTGACGAGCCGGAGCTGCCGCCGGAGGTGGCGCTGGCGGCCGACCCGTACCAGGCGGCGAAGGGCGCGGCGGCGCTGGTGCTGCTGACCGAGTGGCAGGAGTTCCGGACCCTGGACTGGACCCGGGTGGCCCACGAGCTCGACGGCCCGGTGGTCGTCGACACCCGCAACCACCTCGACCCGGACGTGCTGCGCCGCGCGGGGTTGAGCTGGCGCGGTGTCGGCCGCACCCCGGTCGGTTGAACGGCGGGTCGCAGCCGTGATTGTTACTTCGGCTATCGATCGAACGGGTGATGTGACCTTAAGGTAGTTGACGTGTTCACTACTCGCCCGGAACTCGCCGGTACGCACGGGATGGTCGCCTCAACGCACTGGCTCGCCTCCGCCGCGGGCATGGCGGTGCTGGAGGACGACGGCAACGCCTTCGACGCCGCGGTCGCGGCCGGGTTCGTGCTGCAGGTCGTCGAACCGCACCTCAACGGCCCCGGTGGGGAGGTGCCCGCGCTGTTCGCCACCGCCGACGACCCGCGCCCGCGCGCCCTCGCGGGCCAAGGCCCGGCGCCCGCTGCGGCGACCATCGAGCACTACCGCGACGAGCTCGGCCTGGACCTGGTGCCCGGCACGGGGCTGCTGGCCACCACCGTGCCCGGTGCGTGGGACGGCTGGCTCCTGCTGCTGCGCGACCACGGCACCAAACCGCTGCGCGAGGTGCTGAAGTACGCCATCGGCTACGCCCGCGGCGGCTACCCGATCGTGGAGCGGATCAGCACCACGATCGACACCGTGCGGGAGATGTTCCAGGAGCACTGGCCCACCTCGGCGAAGCAGTGGCTGGTCGACGGTGCCGCCCCGGCGCCCGGCAGCGTGCTCCGGAACCCGGCGCTGGCCGACACCTGGGAGCGGCTGCTGGGCGAGGCCGAAGCCGCCGGGTCCGACCGCGAGGCGCAGATCGACGCCGCCCGTCGCGCCTGGTCGCAGGGCTTCGTCGCGGAAGCGGTGGAGAAGTTCGCGCGGATCCCGCACCGGGACAACTCCGGGCGCGACCACGCCGGGGTGATCACCGCCCAGGACATGGCCGAGTTCGAAGCCGGTTACGAGACGCCGCTGACCATCGACCTGCCCGGCGACTGGACGCTGGCGAAGTTCGGCATCTGGTCGCAGGGCCCGGCGCTGGCGCAGCAGCTGCGCCTGCTGGAGGGAGCGGCCGACCGGATCAACTACGTCGACGGGATCGCCGACGCCGACACCGTGCACCTCTCCGTCGAGGCGGCCAAGCTCGCCTTCGCCGACCGCGAGGCCTGGTACGGCGACTCGGCCGACCCCGGCGTGCTCACCGACCTGGTGTCCCGCGAGTACGCCGCGCAGCGCCGCGAGCTGATCGGCGACCGGGCGTCGCTGGAGCTGCGCCCCGGCTCGCCGGGCGGGCGGCAGGTGGCGCTGGCCGCGCACGTCGCGGAGGGGCGCGGCGTGGACGGCGCGAAGGACCCGAGCGGCGTCGGCATCGGCGAGCCCACGGTGTCGCCGACCGGGGAGAGCCGCGGCGACACCGTGCACATCGACGTGGCGGACCGCTGGGGGAACATGGTCTCGGCGACCCCGTCCGGCGGTTGGCTGCAGTCCTCGCCGCTTATCCCGGAGCTCGGCTTTGCCCTGGGCAGCCGGGCGCAGATGTTCTGGCTGGACGAGGGCCTGCCGAACTCGCTGGCCCCGGGCAAGCGGCCCCGCATCACGCTGAGCCCGTCGCTGGCGCTGCGCGGCGGGGTGCCGACCCTGGCGTTCGGCACGCCGGGCGGCGACCAGCAGGACCAGTGGCAGCTGTGCTTCTGGCTGGCGCACGTGCACGGCGGGCTGAACCTGCAGGAGGCGATCGACTCCCCGGCCTGGCACACCGGCGCCTTCCCGGGGTCGTTCTACCCGCGGGCCTGGGAACCGGGCCGACTGGTGGTGGAATCCCGCCTCGGCGCAGAGACCCTGGCGGAGCTCGGACGCCGTGGTCACGACGTCCTCGACGCGGGCCCCTGGGCCCTCGGCCGCCTCTCCGCGGTCTCCCGCGACCCGGAAACCGGCCTCCTCCGAGCAGCGGCCAACGCCCGAGGAGCCCAGGGCTACGCAGCAGGCCGCTGACCCGCGATCCCGGGGAACTCGCAGCTCGTAGCGGCCTCGTGTCCCCGACACGCCGACGACGTGTCGGGGACCGCCGCAACGTCGGGGGAAGTCGAATGCCAACTTCCCCCGAAGTCCCTGCCGCCGAGGTGTGTCGGACCCGCGACGTTCGACACCTGACACCTGACGCGCCGACGGTGTGTCGGGAGGGTCGTCATTCGAGGTGATCTCACCGGCCCCGCACAGGCGAGTCGCCGGGTGATTCACAGTTTCAACTGAAACTGTAACCCCAGGTGAGTGCCGAAACCGCTTCCACCAGCATCCCAGCGCCGATCTCGGGCGTTGAGGAAGGGCGCCTTCGCCGACCGAGCCGGTGAAAGGTGACCTTCACTTCGGGCGCGCAGGAGTGGTGACGCGCCGTCGGAGGGGCGAGAGATGGTTACAGTTTCAACTGAAACTGTAACCACCGGTGTGTCGGGCACACGACATGCCGGTGATGCGTCGGGACGCCTTCACCGAGATCAGCTCGTTGGAGTTGCTGCCTCCTCCAGGTTCGGCCGTCCGGTCTGGATGTCGTGCACTCCGTGGTCCTGCCATGGACACCCGACACCCGGCGGTGCCGGGACGGTTCGTGATTCCAAGTGGACTCGCGCGGCCTGTCGGTGTGTCGTTGAGCCGGGGTGCGGGGTGTCCCCGGGTGTCCTCTGTGGAGGGTTAGGCGGCTCGCAGCGTTCGGCCGAGGAGGAGCATCCGGAGGGTTCGGGCCGTGGCATCGGCGATGAGGTCCGGGGCGCGGGTGATCGCGTCGGCGAGGTCGACCGGGCCGGTCAGGATTCCGGTGATCGCGTCGATGCCGTGGTCGTAGCTGGTGTCCGCGCCGGGGCCGATGGTGCCGCACAGGGCGACCACCGGGCGGCTGTGCAGCTTGGCCCGCCGGGCCACCTCGGTCGGGATCTTGCCCAGCGCGGTGGACGCGTCGATCGCCCCTTCCGCGGTGATCACCAGGTCCGCGTCCCGCAGCCGCCGGTCCAGGTCGGCGCTCTCCAGGAACACGTCGAACCGGGACTGCAGCTGCGCGCCGAGCACCCCGGCCAGCCCCGCCGCCAGCCCACCTGAAGCACCGGCCCCGGGCAGCGCGGCGCAGCGGATCCCGCTGTGCTTGCGCAGCAGGTCGGCCCAGATCTGCATGGCGGCGGCCAGCCGCTCGACCTGCTCCGGAGAGGCCCCCTTCTGCGGCCCGTAGCGGCGGGCGACGCCGTTCGGCCCGCACAGCACGTTCTCCGGGTTCACCGCGACCACGATGTCCACGTCGGACAGCCGCGGGTCCAGGTCGCGGACGTCGACGCGGCGGGCGCGCAGCAGTTCCGCGCCACCTCCGCCGATCTCCGCGCCGTCGGCGTCGAGCACCCGCGCGCCCAGGGCTCGCAGCGCCCCCGCGCCGCCGTCGGAGGTGCCGGAGTCCCCGCAGCCGATGACGATCTTCGAAACCCCGGCGTCGAGCGCGGCGGCGATCAGCTCACCGACCCCGCGACTGGTGGTCGCGCCGGGGTCGCGCCGGTCCGGCGGCACCAGCGAGAGCCCGGCCACGGCGGCCATCTCCACGAACGCGGTGCGCTCGTCGAGCAGCGCGTAGTGCGCCGCCACCGGTTCGCCGACCGGGCCGGTGGCGGTGACCGGCACCAGCTCACCGCCGGTGGACCGGGCCAGCAGCCGGGCGGAGCCCTCACCGCCGTCGATCAGGGGGGCGGTGTCGACGATCGCGCCCGGCACGATCCGGCGGATCCCGGTCTGGATCGCCGCGGCGACCCCGTCGGCGTCCAGGCACTCCTTGAAGCCGCTGGGGGCGACGACGAAGCGCAGCATGGCAATCTCCTCCACTGTGGATGTTCAGGTCAGCGGCAGGCCGAGCAGCGGCCAGCCGTGGAGCGTGAAGAGCACGACGAGCGCGGCGATCGCGGGACCGAGGAACGCGGACAGCTTGAGCAGGTCGCGCGGCTCGTAGGTGGACACCTGCTCGAGCCGGGCGAACATGGCCACGGGCTTGGCCGAGGACGGCATGGTGTGGCAGAAGCCCGCGGCGGTGGTCGAGGCGAAGGCCAGCGCCACCGGGTTCATCCCGACGGCGACCGCGGCGGGCACGACCAGCGGGATGAGCACCGACGACCGCGCGGAGCGGGACTGCACCACCAGGTGCGCGGCGGTGCTGAGCACGACGACGGTGATGAGCAGCGTCATCGGGCTGCCCGTGTCGAGGACCAGCGACGCCAGCCACTCGGCGGCGCCGGAGGAGGTCAGCGCCGTGCCGAGCGCGGCGGTGGCGGCCATGAACAGCAGCAGTGACCAGGGGATCTCGCCGATGGCCTTGCCTATCCGCACGGTGCCCAGGCGCGGCGAAGTGATCAGCAGCGCTCCGCCCAGGGCGACCAGTGCCGGGGGCAGGCCGTGCAGGGACTCGGTGCTCCACAGGACCACCACCGCGCCCAGCAGCGTCACCGCCCGGACCTCCGCGCGCTGCATCCGCACCGGAACGGACAGGCGGGCCCGCAGGTCGGCGGTGTCGATGTGCAGCGCGGCACTGCGGTCGGAGTGCTTGGTGAACAGCAGCAGCACCAGCTCGGCGGCCAGGTGCGAGCTGATCGCGGCGAACGGAAGGCCCCACAGCAGCCACTGGCCGAAGTCGATGCCCTCGTCGACGGTGGCGTCCAGGATCTGGCTGGTGATCAGGTGCGCGCCCGCGCCGACCAGAGTCGCGACCGCCGAGAGCAGCACGATCGTCGGGAACAGCACGGCCAGCGCGCGCACCAGCCTCCGCCGCGCCGCGAACACCTCGGCCAGCGCGGTGAAGATGGGCAGCACCAGCGCAGCCCGGCCGCTCGTGCTCGGCACCAGCAGCGCGGTGACCAGCAGGCCGAGCGTGATCAGGTGGATCGCGCCGCGGGCGGACCGGGCCCGGCCGACGAGCGCGACGGCCAGCCGGGCGGGCAGTCCGGTCCGGTTGATCCCGGCCGCCAGCACGAACGCGGCCACCAGCAGCCAGACCTGGTCGTCCCCGAGCGCCTCGAACAGCTCCTCGGCGTCCAGCGCGCCCAGGACGACGAGCGCGGCGGCTGCGGTCAGCGCGACGAAGGTGTCGTCGAGGCGGCTGCTCATCCACCCGACCACCGCGGCGGCGAAGACCAGCAGGGTGGTCAGCCCGGTCCGGTCCAGCTCGCCCGGCCCGGAGGTCTCCGGGGCGGTGAACACGGCCGCCACCGCGAACAGGAGGAGCGCGCCCGCGGTGAGCGCGATGGCCCAGTTCCGCTCGCTCGGCGGCTCGGCGGACGTGCGGGAGGTGCGCATCGGCTTCGTGGCGTAGTCGATGCGCACGCGCTGCGTGTCCTGGTCGCCGTTCATGGTTACCACGATCGGGTGGATCGCTGAGGTGTGCGTGAACAGATCATGACGGGGCCTTCATGTTCGCCGCACGGGTTTTCCACACCCCTGTGGACAACTTTGTCCACAGGGTTTTGACCAGCGAAAACGGTCTCCCTCGGGGCGCTGTGGCGGACTAGTTATCCACAGCTGTGCACAGGTCTCAGCGACGGGTGCTGACCAGCACCAACCCGACTCCGATGAGCGCCATCCCGCACCAAGCGCCCACACCCAGCCGCTCACCGACGACGAGCACGCCGAGCACTGCGGCGATCACCGGTTCGAGCAAGCTCAGCGTCGTCGCCACGCTGGTGGACGTGTGCCGCAACCCAGCGCCGAAGAGCACGTACGCCAACCCCATCGGGATCACCGCCAGGTAGCCCGCGACGAGCAACCCGGACGGCGAGCTGAGCAGCGGCCCGCCGGTGAACGCGAGCACAACGAGCAGGACCAGCGCACCGGCGCCGAACATCGCGCCCATCACCGCGCGCGAGCCGAAACCGCGGCGCATCACCCGGGACGCCGACCACGAGTACACGACATACCCGGCACCGCCGAGCAAACCGAGCAGCGCGCCGAGCACGGTGCTGGTGCTGGCGCTCCAGCCACCCCCGGTGATCAGCAGCAACCCGAGCACGGCCAACGCGGCGGACACCGCCCACCGGCCGTCCAGCCGGACGCCGTCCACCACCCGCTCCAGGACCGCGGCGAACACCGGCGCCGAGCCGAGCGTGACGACGGTGCCGACCGCGACCCCGGCCAGCGCCATCGACGAGTAGAACGCCAGCGGGTAGACGACCACCGCCAACGCGCCCAGGAGCAGCAGGCCGAGCTTCCCGGAGCGGAGGACAGCGAACGCGGACCGGCCCGCGATCGCGAGCAGCAGCAGGCCGCCGAAGCCCATCGTGGCGGCGCCGATCGACAGCGGGCTGGCACCAGCTGGGGCGAAGCTGGCCGCGGTACCGGTGGTGCCCCAAAGCGCCGAGGCGAGCAGCACCAGCAGGGGACCGGGCAGGAACGGGGTGCGGACGCGCGCGGGCGCGTCGAGGAGGTTGTGGGACACGGTGAACTCTTCCGTTCGAGGACCGACTGGACACGTCGAACGGGGGCGCGTGCGTGCAGCGGGTTTCCGGGCGCCGGTTTCAGGCAAGACCGACGGGGGACTGCACAGCAGGGTGAGGTGACGGCCGGTTCAGCCGTCCGGAGCGCCGCCCGTCAGCGGGACGGCGGCGGGGTGACGCGACGCCAGTACGAGTTCACGGGGAACACCCTAGTGGGCCGACCGGGCGCGCGGAACGTGCTCCGCGCCGCACCGCCCGGCGCCACCCGCCCTGGACGTTCCGCGGAGGTCTGCGATGGCGATCCTGCACACCGACATCCCGACGCGTTCCCAGGTCGATGCGCTGCTGACCGCGCGCAACCCGCACAGCGCGTCGCTGTACCTGCCCACCGACCCGGCGTCCAACGGCGACGCCGAGCGCGTCGAGCTCAAGAACCTGACCGGGGAGGCGCTGGAGCAGCTCCGCGCGGCCGGTGCGGACAAGGACCAGGTCGGCGAGCTCGCCGACCAGCTCGCGGACCTCGCCGACGACGAGGCGTTCTTCCGCTACCAGGCGCGCAGCCTCGCGGTGTTCGCCACGCCGACGTCGATCACCACCTTCCGGCTGCCCACCCACCTGCGTGCCGGGGTCGAGGTCTCCGACCGGTTCCACGTCAAGCCGCTGCTGCGCTCGATCAGCTTCCCGAGCACCGCGCTGGTGCTGGCGCTGGCGCAGCACTCGGTGCGGCTGCTGGAAGTCCTGCCGGAACTGGACCCGGTGGCCGTCGAGGTGTCCGGGATGCCCGAGGACGTCGACAGCGCGGTCGGGCGGGCGCAACCGTCCGACCGCTCGCCGGTCCGCCGGTTGCAGGCCGACGAGGGCAAGAAGGTGCGGATCCGCCAGTTCGCCCGGCAGGTCGACCGCGCGCTGCGGCCGGTCCTGCGCGGCGACGTGCCGCTGATCCTGGCCGCCACCGAACCGCTGCAGAGCATCTTCCGCTCGGTCAGCAGCGCCCCCGAGCTGGCCCCGGTCGGGTTGACCGGCAACCCGGAGGAGAGCACCGACCGGGAGCTCGCCTCGGCGGCCCGCAGCGTCCTGGACGACCTGCACGCGGACCGGCTGCGCGCGCTGCACGAGCTGTTCGACCAGCGCACCGGGCAGGGGCGGGCGGTAAGCGACGTCGCTGCCGTGGCCCGCTACGCGACGATGGGCGCGGTGGACACGGTGTTCGTGGACATCGACGACACGACGACTGGCGTCATCGACGAGGCCGGATCGGTGGAGTTCGAGCCGGCCGGTGCCGCCAGCTACGGGGTGCAGGACGAGATCGCCCGCCGCGTCTGGCTCACCGGCGGCGACGTCCTGGCGGTCCGCCGCGACGACATCCCGGCGGGCGCGGACATCGCCGCCATCCTCCGCTACGCCCCCTGACCTGCGCGGTCAGAAGGTCACGTGCAGGGTGTAGCCGTAGTGGTAGCAGTTGCCGTCCGAGCTCGTCGCGGCGCACCCGACGGGCAGGAGTTCGCCCGTCAGCGGCGGGATCTCCACCGCCCGCCAGTCGCTCGGCCCGGATCCGGCGTGCACCGGGTCGAGGTCGATCCGGTCTCCGGCCTTCCCGGAGACCACCGGCAGCAGGGTGAAGCCCTGCTGGCCGTCCACCCGCCGGAACCAGTGCTCGCAGGCCCAGCGCAGCTCGTCGAGGTCGGTGACCACGAGTTCCTCGTAGTACCCGGCCGAACCGGACACCGAATCGAGCTCCACGAGGTAGTAGCTGTACTCGTCCGGCGGCGCGTCCTGCTCCTCGGCATCGATCACCTCCCGCAGCACGGCGAGGCCGACGCGGGCTCCCGGATCGTCCGGGTCGGCCGCCAGGACCCGGCCGTACAGCTCCGCCGCCTCCCGCTGCCTGCGGCCGACGGCCGCGTTGAGGTCGCCGTCCCCGTCCAGATCGGCCTCCGCCTGCTGGATGAGGTCGATCTGCTGGGTGAGGCGTGCGGCGAGCAGGTTGGCCGCGATGCGATCGTCCTGGTCGGCGGCCAGGGCGGCTCGCAACCAGCGCTCGCCGGGGAAGTGGTCGTCCTCTTCGGCACCCACGGGCCGGATGCAGAGCAACCGGCCGAGTTCCCGCGCGGCGCCGGGGACACCGGCCTCGGCGTCGGACCGGAGTTCGTCGATCTGCACGGGGCCGGATCGTACGGCGGCGGTGGCACGGGGCGGCTGGATTCCGCGCGATCGACCGGCCGGGACCCGTCAGGTGCCGAGGCGGTAGCCCATGCCGCGGACCGTGGTGATGCGCTCCGCGCCGATCTTGCGCCGCAGCGCCCGCACGTAGACGTCGACCACGTTGGAGCCCGGGTCGAAGTCGTAGCCCCACACGTGGGAGAGGATCTGCTCGCGGCTGAGCACCTGGCCCGAGTGCCGCAGGAACAGCTCCAGCATCGCGAACTCCCGCGCCGTCAGGTCCACCGTGCCGTTCGGGACCTGGGCGCGGCGGGTGCGCAGGTCGAGCGACAGCTCGCCGTCGCGCAGCACCGTCACCTCCGGCACCCGGTCCACCGGGCGCAGCCGCAGCCGCACCCGGGCCAGCAGTTCCTCGAACCGGAACGGCTTGGTCATGTAGTCGTCCGCGCCGCCCTCCAGCCCGGCCACCGTGTCGTGCACGCCGTCCCGCGCGGTCAGGATGATCACCGGCACCGTCACGTGCTGGGCGCGCACCGCGCGCAGCACCGAGAACCCGTCCTTGCCGGGCAGCCCCAGGTCCAGCACCACCAGGTCGAAGTCACCGGTGAGCAGGTAGTCCTGGGCGGTGTCGCCGTCACCGACGACGGTGGTGGTGAAGCCGTTGGCGCGCAGTCCCTTCTCGATGAACGCCGCGATCCGCGCCTCGTCCTCCGCGATCAGGATCTTCACCGGGCCGCCTCTCCGGGATGTTCAGTCCCGCCGCTCCGCGATTCGCAGTGGTGGTTTCGTTCGGGGTGCAATCTCGCGTTCCGCGGGTTCTCGTGGCTGGGTTGCGTCACGGGCCCCTGAGGTGCGGTCGCGGGGCTGGTCCTCGGGTTGCTCGGCCTCGCGGGGTCCATCGTCGGCGTGCGGACCTTCGAGCTGCTCGACTTGGCAGCCCTGGGCCTCGGGGTGCTCATGCTGGGGGCTCCTCGGTGGGGATGTGCGGGGGGTGGGCGGGCAGTTCGAGGCGGAAGGTCGCGCCGTGGCCGGGCTCCGAGAGCACGCGGACCCGGCCGTGGTGGGCGTCCGCGATGGCCTTGACGATCGCCAGGCCGAGCCCGGCGCCGCCCTTGCCCTTGCTGGTGCCGTGGGTGAACCGGTCGAAGATCTTCTCCACCTCGGCCGGGTCGATGCCGGGCCCGCGGTCGGCCACCCACAGCGAGACGGTGCCGCCCTCCAGCGACGACCCGATGCGGATCTCCGAACCGGGCTCGGTGTGCTGCACCGCGTTCTGCGCCAGCTGCACCATCGCCTGGGTGACGCGCTGCTCGTCGACCACCACGTCGCCCTCACCGATGTCGGCGAGCACCCAGCGGCGGTCCGCCAGCGACCGGACCTTCGCCTCGATGTCGCTGGTCAGCTCGGCCAGCGGCACCGGGGCCGGGCTGACGAAGTCCGGCCGGTCGGCCTTGGCCAGCATCAGCAGGTCGTTGACGATGCGGGTCATCCGGTCCAGCTCGTCGGTGCACAGCCGCACCACCTCCTCGCGCTCGGCGGGGTCGTCGCCGAGCAGTTCGAGGTTGCCGCGCACGATGGTGATCGGGGTGCGCAGCTCGTGACCGGCGTCGTCGACGAACTGGCGCTGGATGCGGAAGGCGTCCTCCAACCGGTCGAGCATCGCGTTGAACTGGTCGGCCAGCGCCGCGATGTCGTCCCGGCCCTCGACCGGGATCCGCCTGGTCAGGTCGTGCTCGGTGATCTCGGCGGCGGTCTGCCGGACGGCCCGCACCGGCGCCAGGATCAGCCCGGCGACCACCCACGAGGACAGCGCCGCGATCACCACGCCGACCCCGCTGACCAGCAGCAGCAGTTGCACGGTGCGGTCCGCGTCGGCCATCGCCCCGTCCGCGTAGCGCTGGACGAGGAACCACGCCGGGTCACCCTGCGTGGACTCGGCCCGCACCTTCACCCAGTGCATCTGCCCGAGCGGGGTGGTCGCCACGCCGAAGTTGCTCGGGTCGTCGACGATGCGCTGCACCATCGCCGGGTCCTCGGCGAACCGCTCGATCTCGTCGTCCTGCTCCTGGGCCAGCGTGCGCAGGCCGGTCGGCGCCTGCCACACCCCGATCAGTGCCTCGTCGCGGTCCGGGTACTGGCGGCGCAGGTAGGAGTCGAACAACGCGTCCGGGGCGCTGATCAGCTGCCCGGTGCTCGGGTCGCGGCCGGTCGCGGCGAACGTGGTGAACTCGTGTGCCTCCTGCTCCAGCGACGCCGTGATCTGGTCGTTGACGTCGTTGTGCAGGAACGAGCGGACCAGCAGCACCACGGCCAGCAGGACCACGACCAGCACCAGCAGCAGCCAGCCCATGATCTGCGCGCGGGCCGGTATCCGGGTGCCGCGGCGGACGGGGAGCTTGGGCAACGACCGGGTCGGGGCGGGCTCAGTCGTCATCGTCGTCGTCATCATCGTCGTCGTCCGGCGCGGGCGGCGGGATCTCCGTCGCCGGTGCGGACGGCGCCGTGGTGGTGGGGTCGGGTCCGGGTGAGCTGCCGATCTGCACGGTGGCGGGGACGTGGGGAGCGCGTGGTCCGTCGGTGAGCGCGAAGCTCACCAGCACCGCGGCGATGGGCAACGCCATCGCCGCGAGCAGCAGGACCACCTTGGGGACCGACCTCATGCCGTCCACTCTGACCCCCCGACCGGGCGATGAACATGAAGCCCGGATGAGAGGTTCTTCATGTGGGCTCCCGGCACCCACGGCGGTCCGGCACCGAACCCGCAGTTTCAATTGAAACTGCGAATCCGCGTGGCTGGGCGCCGCGGTTTCAATTGAAACTGCGACGCGCGCGCCGCGGGTTCGGACGTATCGCCACGGGGCGTCGATCCGGGCGATAACCTGCGGGACGTGTCGAACGACCCCAGGGATGAGCGGCTGATCGAGTGGACCGGAGAGCGGTGCGTGCCGTGGACCGATGACGTCCAGGTCATCTACGAGCACTACCATCGCTACGCGCTGGCCGCCCGGTTCGCGCGCGGCAAGCGGGTGCTCGACCTCGCCTGCGGCGAGGGCTACGGCGCCGCGCTGCTGGCCGCCGAAGGTGCCGAGGTGGTGGGCGTGGACCTCGACGCCGACACCGTCGAGCACGCGCAGCGCAAGTACGGCAGCCGCGACGTCAGCTTCCAGGTCGGTTCGATCACCGACCCCGAGCTGCTCGCCGACGCCAAGCCCTTCGACCTCATCGTCTGCTTCGAGGCCATCGAGCACGTCGAGGACCACGACGCGGTGCTGCAGCTGGTCAAGTCCCGCCTCGCCCAGGGCGGCCTGTTCCTCAGCAGCACCCCGGACACCGCGGTCTACTCGCACGAGCACGGCAACGAGAACCCGTACCACGTCAAGGAACTCACCGCCGACCAGTACGAAGGCCTGCTGGAGGGCGTGTTCCGGCACGTGGCGGTGCTCAAGCAGAACGTGACCGTCGGCTCGCTGGTCACCCCCGCCGACCCCGGCGACCTGGACACCGCGATCGAAGGCGTCCGGCTGCAGACCCTCACCCCCGGCGCGGACGGCTGGTCGGTCCAGCAGGGCGTGCCGCACACCTACCTGCTCGGCGTGGCCTCCGACAAGCACCTGCCGAAGCTGCCCGCCGCGGCCGTGCTCACCGACGCCGAGCTCACCCTGGCCCGCCGCGGCGGGGACGTCGCGCCGATCATCGAGCAGCGCGACGCCGCGGTCGCCGACGTCGCCAAGCTCAACGACCTCTACCAGCGCAGCCGCGGCGAAGCCGAGGAGCTCAAGAGCACGATCGGCCGACTCGAAGAACTGCGCAAGAGTGAGGAGCAGCGCGCCGACCAGGGAGTTCGCGAGCAGGCGAAGCTGCGAGCCGAACTCGACCGGCTGGGCGCGGAGCTGCACGAGCGCCAGCAGGGCGCGGAGCGCGACGCGGCGCGCATCGAGTGGCTGCGCGACACCGTCGCGCGGCTCGAGGGGCGCGTGGCGGAGGCCGAGCGGCAGGCGGCGGAGCTCAGCGCGGCGAACGCCGAGCTGGCGGCGCAGAACTCCGCGCTGGTGCAGCGCGCGGTGACGAAGTACCGCAAGGTCGTGGAGCGGGTGGCGCCGCGGGGGACCGCGCGCCGCGACGCCTACGAGATCGTGCTCGGCCGCAAGCCGGGCATCCCGCAGGTCGACGAGGTCGTGGAGACCGGGCCGTTGCCGGTGCCGCGCAGCGACCAGCCGCTGGTCAGCGTGATCGTGCCGGTGCACGGCAAGTGGCCCTACACCCGGCAGTGCCTGCGGTTCCTCGGTGGGCACGTGGTGTCCGTGCCGTTCGAGGTGATCGTCGTCGACGACGCGTCCCCGGACGACAGCGCCGAGAAGCTCGCCGCCTGCGAGGGCGTGCGGCTGGTGCGCGCCGAGCGCAACCTCGGGTTCATCGGCGCCTGCAACCTAGGCGCCGAGCACGCCCGCGGCGAGTACCTGTTCTTCCTGAACAACGATGCCGAGGTCACCGAGTCCTGGCTGGACACTCTGATGGACACCATGCGCTCCGACGAGCGCATCGGGCTGGTCGGCGCCAAGCTCGTCTACCCGGACGGTCGGCTGCAGGAGGCTGGCGGCATCGTGTGGGCCGACGGCACCGGTTGGAACTACGGTCGCAACACCGACCCCGGCGGCGCCGAGTTCAACGTGGTCCGCGACGTCGACTACTGCTCCGGGGCTGCGATCCTGGTCCGCAACGACGTGTTCCAGCAGGTCGGCGGCTTCGACACTCGGTACGCCCCGGCCTACTACGAGGACACCGACCTGGCGTTCGCGGTCCGCGCCGCCGGGTACCGGACCGTGGTGCAGCCGAAGGCCGTCGTGGTGCACCACGAGGGCGTGTCCAACGGCACCGACCTCAGCACCGGGGTGAAGAAGCACCAGGAGATCAACCGCCGGGCGTTCGTCGAGAAGTGGGCGGACGCGCTGCGCGCCGAGCACCTGCCGGAGGCCTCGCCGCGCAACCTGTGGCTGGCCCGGCACCGCGGCACCCGCGGCCACCACGGGCCGATCGTGCTGGTCAAGGACCACCAGGTGCCGCGCCCGGACTTCGACTCTGGTTCGGTGCGGATCCGCCGGGTGCTGGAGCAGTTCGTCGAGCTGGGCTGCCGGGTGGTGTTCTTCCCGGCCAACCACGCGCACCTGGAGCCCTACACCACCGAGCTCCAGCAGCTCGGCGTCACCGTCCTGCCCCGGCCGGAGCTGCAGCAGGCGTTCCTGCACGAGGCGGGGTCGGAGATCTCGCTGGCGCTGCTGTCCCGCCCGCAGGTCGCCTGGAGCCTGGTGGAGGAGCTGCGCACCTGCGCGCCGCAGGCGGTGATCGCCTACGACACCGTCGACGTGCACTTCCTGCGCCTGGAGCGGCAGGCCGAGGTCGCCGAGCAGCAGGGCGACGCGGACAAGGCGGAAGCGCTGAGCCGCAAGGCCTTCGCATCCCGGCAGATGGAGCTCGGCCTGACCCGGGCCTGCGACGTCACGCTGGTGGTGTCGGAGGCCGAGCAGGCCCTGCTGGGTGAACTCGTCCCCGAGGCCGACGTCCGCGTGCTGTCCAACGTGCACGAGGTGGACTGGAGCCCGGCGCAGCCGACCGGCCGCTCGGACGTCCTGTTCGTGGGCAGCTTTGACCACCCGCCGAACGTCGACGCGGTGCGCTGGGCGGCCCGCGAGATCATGCCGCTGGTGCGCGACAAGTGCCCGGGCGCGGTGCTGCACGTGATCGGCAGCAACCCGACCGACGAGGTGCGCGCGCTGGCCGGGCCCGGCGTCGAGGTGCACGGCTGGGTCGCGGAGCTCGAACCGCACTACGCGAGGAGCCGCGTGACGCTGGCGCCGCTGCGCTTCGGCGCGGGCGTGAAGGGCAAGGTCGGCGAGAGCCTGAGCCTCGGGGTGCCGGTGGTCGGCACGTCGGTGGCGGTCGAGGGCATGCACCTGGAGAACGGTCGGCAGGTGCTGGTCGCCGACGACGCGGCGGGCCTGGCGGACGCGGTGGTCCGCCTGCTCACCGACGACGAGGGCTGGCAGCGCCTGGCGGAGGAGGGCAAGTCCGGCATCGCCGCCCAGTTCGGCCCGGAAGTCTCCCGAGCAACCCTCCGAGAACTCCTCAAGACCACCGACCACGAAGCCTGACCCCAACCGACAACGGCGCTCCCCCAACCACCGCCACTAACAACTCCGGCACCCACCCCTCGTGAGTGGTGATGGTTGCTCTGGCGACTGTTGCCGCTCACGACTGTGGGTGCGCAGAAGTGGACGGCCCGCTCACCTCGGCGAGGTGGGCGGGCCGTTTCGTGGGTGGGCGTCAGTCGCGGACGGTCGGCGGGGTCTGGGCCAGCTGCTGGTCCAGCACCGTCTTGAACTTCTGCTCGGCCTGGTCACCGCTGGAGTCGATGATCACGACCCAGCCGTGCGACACGTAGGCGGTGCGGAAGGTGCTGCCGGTGGAGACGACCTCCACGCCCTTGTACGACAGGTCCTTGTTCACCGACAGGCCCTGCTGCGCGTCGAGGTACTTCTCCACTACGGTCCTCGCCGCGTCGTCGCTCGGCATGCGCAGCGCGAGCAGCGTGACCTGCGGTGGGCCGTCGGTCTTGGTGAACCAGCCGTCGGTCAGGCCGTTCTGGACCGCGGTGTCCAGCACCGCCTGCGGCTGGAGCACGCCAGCCTTGTGCCCCTGCAGCGCGGGCAGGTCCAGCGGGCCGTTCCACGGGTGCGGCGGGCCGTCCACGCCGACCAGCACGTCCTGCGGGGCGGCCGGCGGCGCCGGGTTGGCCGCGGGCGGTTCGGGCAGCGGCTTGGTGGTCGGCGTCGGCGGGGCCTGCTCGGTGGGCGTCGGGTCGGCGGTGGTGGTCGTGTCGCTGCCGCTGGTGAAGTAGAAGATCAGCGCGACGACCAGGCCGACCACCAGCACACCACCGATGGCCAGTCCGGCGATCAGCTTGCCCTTGCCGGACTTGCCCGCGCTGTCGAACACCTCCGGGCCCTGCCGCATCCAGGCCGCGTCGCCGTGTTCCGGCTGCCCGCCGGGCAGGTCGTCACCCCACGGGGTGCCGGTGCTCTCCACCGCGCCCCAGCCCTGCTGCGGTCCCCACTGCGGCTGCTGCGGCGGCTGGGGCGCGGGCCACTGCTGCTGCGCCTGGTTGAGGTTGACCACCTGCGTGCTCTCGGAGTCGCTGGGCGGCTGCGGCGCCCCCGCGACCGGGTTCGGCACGACCTGCGTGGCCTCGCCCCCGGTGCTGGGCTGCTGTTGTTGCTGGGCCTGCTGCGCCCCCTGCGCAGCGGCGTCTCCCCAGCTGAAGGCGGGCGGGAACGGGTTGGGCTGCTGCTGCGGCGTGCCCCCGGCCGGGGTCCCCGGCTGCTGCTGCGGGAAGCCACCCGACGGAGTCCCGGGCTGCTGCTGCGGGAACCCGCCGGAGGGAGGGCCGGCCTGCCCACCCTGCGCGCGACCGAGCACCGCGTCCCGTCGCTGGCGGTACTCCTCGGCGGAAATCCGCCCCGCCGCGAGCTCGGCGTCGAGATTCTGCAGCTCGTCTTGCCAGGTCACCGATGCGCCCTTTCCCGGGAATGAACAGCGAACGCCCCCACGTGCGATCGATCGCCATTCTGGCACCCGTTCGGTGGGGCAGGGGGCACCGGCCGGATAACGATCCGGCTCGCGGTCTGGTCGTCACGGGCTGCCAGCAGGTAATGGGTCCCCAACCGCCGCGCCCCCAGCTAGGCTACGCAGCGTTGACTTCACTGGTGGGGCTTTTGACTTGATGGGGTGATCTGGGTGGGTGATGCGCGGGTCGTGCACACCCGTCCGGAGTGGTTCGCCGACCCGGCGCACGGCTTCGCCTGGATCCGGATGATCGGCGCGGTGCTGGTCATCTACGGTCACAGCTCGCCGCTGGCCGGTACCGGGGTGCTGTTCTCCGAGGACTGGGCGCTGCAGCCCGACGAAGGGGTCCTGATGGGCTTCTTCGCGATGAGCGGCTTCCAGATCACGGAGAGTTGGCTCCGCGACCCCCACCCGGGCCGGTTCGCGGCGAAGCGGATCCTGCGCCTCTGGCCGCCGATGCTCACCGTGACCCTGGCCATGGCGCTGGTCATCGGTCCGATGGTCAGCACCCTCCCGGTCGGCGAGTACTTCGCCGCGCACGGCACCTGGGGCTACGTCGTCAACAACGCTGGGCTGCTCACCCTCAAGCACGAGCTGCCCGGCGTGTTCGTGGACAACCCGTGGCCGAACGCGGTGAACGGCTCGCTGTGGACGCTGCCGATGGAGCTGCTCGCCTACGCGGGCCTGTTCGTGCTCCTGCTGCTGGGCGCGGGCCGGGACAAGTACCGCTGGCTGGCGGTGGTGGCGCTGGTGGGGCTGGTCATCTGGGACCGGCACCTGGACCAGACCCCCGGTTCGGAGTCGGCGGGTTCGCTGCTCAGCGTGCCGGTCGAGTCGCTGGTGGCGTTCCTGGTCGCGTTCGCCTTCGGCGTGGTGCTCAACCTCTACCGGATCCCGCTGTCGCCGCTGGCCGCGGTCGCCGGGATCGTGGTGCTGGCGCTGATGCCCAACAGCATCGCGGCCTCGTTCCTGATGGCGTTCGTGGTCAGCTACACCGTGGTGCTGGCCGGGCACTACTGGCCGGCGAAGCTGACCGTCCCCGGCGTGTGGGTCAACGGCAGCTACGGCGTGTACGTGTGGGGCTTCCCGATCCAGCAGCTGCTGGCCATGGCCGGGGTGGCCAACCAGTGGCTGATGCTGGTCTGCGCGGCACCGCTGGCGTACGTGGCGGGCACGCTGTCGTGGAAGTTCGTCGAGGACCCCACGATGAAGCTGCGGCACTACCTCACCCCGGCCCCGAAGAAGAAGGACGAGCCAGCGGAGCCGGACGAGGTCGACGACCTCGAGGAGGACTTCGAGGAGGACGAACCGGACGAGGAGCCCGCCGAGCGCGAGCCGGAGGGGACCACGAAGGTGACCGCGGTCGGTCGCCCGGGCCGCCCGCGCGCCCCGGTGCCGCCCGATCGCCCGGAGCAGGAGCTCCGCAGTCCTGAGGACGTCGAGACGCGGCGCCGGGTCAGGCCGGTCGGCGGCGTGGAACCGGCGGACGCCGACGCGCCGCGGACCCCGCTGAAGGACGTCGAGCCCAGGCCGGGCCGACCGCCCCGGAGGCGCGCGGACTCGTTGCCGAACCGCTCGGCCGGGCCGGTCCGCCCGCTCGGACCTCCCGACGCCGACCCGCGCAACGCCGCACCGCGGCCGGTGGACCCGATCGGCGGCGCACCCCAGACCCGCGCACCCCGGCCGGTGGACCCGACCGGTGGCGGACCTCAGACCCGCGCACCCCGGCCGAACGGCGCCGCCCGGCCACCTGCTGACCTCCCGCCCAACGGCGCCGTGCCGGGGCGCCCCCACCCACGCCCCCCGCGCCCGGTCGACGGGCCGCCGCGCCGCCGCGCGGCACCGGTCCAGGAGGAGTCGGCGCTGTCCAAGCGCCTGTCCGGGGATGCCGAACTCCGCCAGCCCCCGCCGGGGCGACCGCGCCCACCGGCCCGCCGCGCGGGCGGTCGCCACGCGCGCCCGGAGCCGCCGCCGGTGCCGGAGGAGGAGACCCGACCCCATCCCAGGCACCAGGATCGCCGCTGATCGGGGCGTACCCTCGGGGGCATGGCGCTCTTCGGTGACAAGACGAGGTTGGTCGACGAGGCGACGGCCCTGCCGGGTCGCGAGACCCCGCTGCCGGTGGCGGAGTTCCACGCGGTCCACCCGGATCGCCGGATCGTGCCGCCGTTCCCGGAAGGCCTCGCGACGGCGGTCGTGGGCATGGGCTGCTTCTGGGGTGCGGAGCGCGTCTTCTGGCGCACCGAGGGGGTGTGGACCACGGCGGTCGGGTACGCGGGCGGCCACACCCCGAACCCGACCTACGAGGAGGTCTGCTCCGGCCGCACCGGCCACGCCGAGGTCGTCCTGGTGGTCTTCGACCCGTCGGTGATCAGCTACGCCCAGGTCCTGAAGGTCTTCTGGGAGAACCACGACCCGACCCAGGGCATGCGCCAGGGCAACGACGTCGGCACCCAGTACCGCTCGGCGATCTACACCACCGACGAGTCCCAGCGGGTCGAGGCCGAGGCCAGCCGGGACCTCTTCCAGAAGGCGCTGGGCGAGGCGGGCCGCGGTGAGATCACCACGGAGATCGCCCCGCTGCGGGAGTTCTACTACGCGGAGACCTACCACCAGCAGTACCTGAGCGATGCGAAGAACCCCAACGGCTACTGCGGCCTCGGCGGCACCGGGGTCTCCTGCCCCATCGGCACCGGAGTCACCACCGAGGGCTGACCTCGGCCTACTTGGGGTCGCCCGCGGTGGTCAGGAGTTCTTCGGTGATCGTGCGGGCTACCGGTTCGAGTTCCGCGGTGGGCTTGGCGGCGCTGTAGCGGACTTCGATGGTCATGTTGGCCTTGGCCGCGACCAGTTGGACGTCGCGGGGGCTGCGGATCAGCACCGCTCGGCCTGCCAGGTCCGGCACTTCGGCGGCACCTGGTTCCAGGGCCAGGTAGTCCAGGAACTGGTTGGCGTAGGCGGTGTCGGGGCGGGCTTCGCGGTCGAACTCGACCGCCACCTGCACCTGCAGGCGGGTCTTGCGCGCGCTGTGCACCGGTCCTTCGGTCCGCCACTGGCACTTCGAGGTGTGGCGCTGGCCGTCGATGCCGTGGTGCTGGTCGCGGACCTCCGCCCGGCGCGGTTCGAACGCTTCCCGGAGCGACTCCTGGGACACCGACTCGCAGGCGTTCGGCACGCCCGTGTAGCCGGGCACGGCGCTCGGCGAGGGCAGGAACCAGCCAGCTGCCAGGATGCCGGTGCCGACGGCGAGGACGGGCAGTCCGACGGCCAGCGCCCGCCGCACCCGCGAGCGAGTGGCACCGGACATGCAACTCCTCCCCGCGGCTCGTGCTTCGCCGGGGGAGATCTTATCGGTTGATCCGCCGTTCGGGTCCGGTCGGTGGGAATCAGACCTGCGCACGGAATCAGGAAGTCGTTCGGGCAATTTCGCTGCCCGAATTCACCGCGCGGGCAGAATTGCCGGGTCGGGCCGATTCAAGATCATTCATCCGCGGGGTCGGTGATTCCCCCCGAACTGTGAAGTGCCGCGCCCGGTGCACCGAGCGCGGCACCGAGTCGCGTGGCTCAGCCGTGCGCGCCCTGGACGCTCTCGCCCTGGGCGAAGGCGTAGGCCCACCCGTCGCCCTCGGCGACGGTGTAGGACGACCCGCCCTGCGCGTTGCCGCCCTGGCCGCCGTTGCCGGTGTCCGCGGCCCGCCAGGACGTGCTGGTGGTGCCGGTCTGGGTCGACGAGGTGGTTGTGCTGCTGGTGGTGCTGGCGCCCCAGCCGTCCTGCCAGTGCTGGGACTCCTGGCTGGTGGTCTGCCAGCTCCAGGTCTGCGTGGTGCCCGGCTGGTACTGCTCGCCGACGGCGTTGGCAACCCCGCCGAAAGCGATCCCGAGAGCCCCGACGGCGAGCACGCCAACAACAACCCGACGCATGAAAAACCTCCAAGGAGAAGAAGGACAACAAGACCCCCAGAGAAGATCACACCCCGATAACTACCGCACCCGGTAAAACCGGGAGACCATGCAAGTTCCCAAGATCGAGCGAACTCCCCGGCAATTCACCAACCCAGAAGTGCCAACCCCAAACCCAACCCCTAAAGCCCACCAAGAACCCAAAAAACCCGAAGCCCCCTCAGAAGCACAACCCCAAAAAACCACCCCAGAAGCGAAGTCACCACAAGCCCGCAAACCGAAGAACCCACGCCAAATCCGAAGCCCCCTCAGGAGCGCGAACCCGAGAAGCGAAGCCGCCCGAACAGCGCAGGACAGCCGAAGTCACCACAAACCCGAAAGGTGGTCCGCGAGGCGCTGGTCCAGAACCCAGGTCGGGCACACCACCCACCACGAGGAGCGCTCGACAAAGTAACCCCCGCCCCGTGGGGGGCTTGGGGGGTTCGAACCCCCCAAAGAAATGGCGAAGGAGCCAAGGCCAACGCAAAAGCGTTGGCACAAGGCTCCCAGCTCCGAGCGGATGACGGGACTCGAACCCGCGACCCTCACCTTGGCAAGGTGATGCGCTACCAGCTGCGCTACATCCGCATCTCTTCATCGCCCCGGTGGGCTGTTGACGACTACTCTAGCCCATGCTTCGCGGGCCGTTCACCGGGGGGGCCACTTCGGGTCGGAACACCCGCCGAACGGGTCGTTCCCAACCCGCTTGGCCTGGCGACATGCCTCCTGCCCAGGCGCCGGAGGGCAGGCCACGCGTGTGGGTGGTGGGCGGTTGCGGTCTTCGACGGGGCCAGCGACAGTTCTGGCGGTGACGTGCCCGGGGCTGTCCGCGGAGGCCAGCACCGGCGTCAGCTGGGGGGAATCGGAATCGGCGCGCAGCGTGCTGCAGGTCGCCGACCGCGTGCTCCGTCGAGATCGACCGCGGCCCCTGCTGGTGCTGTGGTCCGGGGCGTCCGCGGTAGCGATTCCGACCGGCGCCACGGGTTCCTCGCCGGTCGGCTCGGCTGGGGGAGGAACGTTGGGGTCGAGTGATGGTGCGGTGCGGTCGTTGGACGACGTGGTGCTGTTGGCGCGGTTGCGGAAGGGCGACGACGCCGCCTTCGGGGAGTTGTACCGCAGGCACGCGCCGATGGTGCGGCGCTTCGCGTTGAGCATGCAGCGGGCGGGGATCGACGTCGACGACGTGGTGGCGGAGGTGTTCCTGCGCGTGCTGCGCGCGGTCCGGTCCGGTCGCGGACCTCGGGACGCCGTCCGCACGTACCTGTTCACGGTGGTGCGGCGGGTGCTGGCGGAGTGGGTGGCCGCGCGGCGGGACGAGCCGATGACCTCCGACGAGCTGGGCGAGCACGTGCCGCGGCAGGGCGACCACCAGGTGGTGCAGGCGGAGGGCGAGTTGCTGGCCCGGGCGTTCCTGCGGTTGCCCGCGCGGTGGCGGGAAGTGCTGTGGCGCACCGAGGTCGAGGGGCACCGGCCCGCCAGCATCGCCCGCCAGCTGGGGTTGACCCCGAACGCCACGGCGGTGCTGGCGCACCGGGCCCGGCGCGGGTTGCGTGAGGCGTATCACCAGGCTTCGGACCTGCCGGTTGCCGCGCCGGGGTGCCTGCGCCGCGCGTGAGGCTGGTCGGGCTGCTCCACATGATCGACAATGGGCCCGTTCGGGGACGACTATCACCCGTCGGGCCCATGACGCGCGCGGTACCGTTGCTCCACGCTCGGTTAGCGCCGGGGTTCGAGTGGCGATGCGATGTTGGTGAGGCGACCAGCCCGGGTGGGCGGGGAGGCGACGATGAACCGGGTGGTGCGGGGCTCCGACGGCCGCGAGTGGACCATCAAGGCGAACCTGGAGTGGTCCAACCCGATCGCGGCGGAGGAGTTCGAGCACGACGTCAACGGGGGTGCCGGGCCCGCCGTGGTGATGGGCGCGGTGCTGCTGTTCCTGGTCGTGATGTTCGCGGTGTGGACGCCCGACGAGGTGTACGTGCCGCCGTGGCTGATCCTGCTGCTGGTCGTGGCGGTGCTGTTCTTCCCGGTCCGCTGGGTGCTGCACCGGCCGTGGACGGTCACCGCGGCCACCCCTGGCGACCACGAGGAGAACCCGCCGGAGACCTGGGTGGGCGTGGTCCGCGGTTTCTACGACGTCCGCAAGGAGGTCTCGGAGGTGGCGCGCCACATCGAGCTCTACGCCGAGCCGGACATGAACGGCAGCCTCCAACCGGTGGAGTGAGGCGGACGGGGGCGCGGTTTTCCAGCACACTGGGGCCGTGCCGGAACTCCCTGAGGTAGAAGCGCTGGCCCAGCACCTGCGCGACAACGCCGTGGGCCGGGTCGTCGCCCGGGTCGACGTCGCGTCGATGAGCGTGCTGAAGACGGCGAGCCCGCCGTGGACCGAGCTGCACGGCCGCACCGTCACCGCGGCGTCGCGGCGCGGCAAGTACCTGGACCTGGACTGCGATGGCCTGCACCTGGTCTGCCACCTGGCGCGGGCCGGGTGGTTGCGCTGGTCGGACAACCTGTCGCCGACCCCGCCGAAGCCCGGCCGGGGGCCGATCGCGCTGCGGGTGCACCTGGGTGGCGTCGGCTTCGACCTGACCGAGGCCGGGACGCAGAAGAAGCTGGCGGTGTGGGTGGTGGCCGACCCGGCCGAGGTGCCGGGCATCGCCAAGCTCGGTCCGGACGCGTTGGAGCTGGACCTCGACGGGCTGGCCGCCGTGCTGTCCGGCCGCACCGAGCGGATCAAGACGCTGCTCACCAACCAGTCCGCGCTGGCCGGGATCGGCAACGCCTACTCCGACGAGATCCTGCACGCCGCGAAGCTCTCGCCGTTCGCCACCGCGGGCAAGCTCGACGCCGAGGCGGTGGCCCGGTTGCACGCGAGCACCCAGGAGATCCTGCGGGACGCGGTGCGGCGCTCGCTGGAGCAGGACGCGGCGCGGTTGAAGGCGGAGAAGCGCTCCGGGTTGCGGGTGCACGCGCGGACGGGGCTGCCGTGCCCGGTGTGCGGGGACGCGGTCCGGGAGGTGTCCTACGCGGACCGGTCGATGCAGTACTGCCCCACCTGCCAGACCGGGGGCAAACCGCTGGCGGATCGTCGGCTCTCGCGGCTGCTGAAGTAGTTGTCCACAGGTTGTGGATGGTTTCGCGGGTTGTGCACAGCCGAACAGCCGCTGGTCGAGCTGGCCCATACCGCTGAACGGAAGATCGGGGTACCGCTCACCGATGGAAAGCGTGCACTGAGCGTAGCTGTCTTGATTCCTGGTGTGCTCGTCGGGCAGATTGATGTTGTGGCGGAGTTGTTGACTGAGCGGACGGTGCTGACCTCGCTCGCGGCGCTCGCGGTGCTCGGCATGTTCGTTCTGCTGTGCAGGGCGCGCCGGGTCAGCGCCTCGGTGGAGGACGCGACGCTGGCCGCGCTGCACCGCGTGACCAGCGCGGCTCCGCATCTCCGCGCAGGCCTGACCCCGGCGTCGGCGGACAAGGCCGCGCCACACCTCCGGGAACTGCTGGCGTGCGTGGCGGTCGGCATCGTCGACGCGGACGGCACGCTGCTGAGCTGGGACGGCGAGGCCAACCACCACTACGCCGACCTGCGCACCAAGATCGAGCAGGTGCTGCGCACCGGCAAGCGCGAGTTCCTCGACCACGGCGACGTGGCCTGCGAGCACCGGCCGTGCCCGATGCGGCACGCCGTCGTGGTGCCGCTGGAGGTGGAGGACGAGACCCGCGGCGCGCTGGCGGTCATCTCCGACGGCGACCGCAAGCGCCTGCTGCGGGCCGCCGCCGAGGTCGCCAACCACGTGTCGACCCAGCTGGAGCTGGCCGAGCTGCAGGAGTCCAAGGAGCGGTTGGCGCAGGCCGAGGTGCGCGCGCTGCGGGCGCAGATCTCGCCGCACTTCATCTACAACGCGCTGAACACCATCGGCTCGCTGATCCGCACCGACCCGGAGCACGCGCGGGACCTGCTGCAGGAGTTCGCCGACTTCACCCGCTACTCGTTCCGCACCAGCGGCCTCTACACCACGCTGGCCGACGAGATCCGCAACATCGACCGCTACCTGACCCTGGAGAGCGCCCGGTTCGGCCCGGACCGGCTGAAGGTGCAGCTCAAGATCGCGCCGGAGGTGCTGCCGGTGGTGGTGCCGTTCCTGGCGCTGCAGCCGCTGGTGGAGAACGCGGTGCGGCACGGCCTGGCGAACAAGCCGGGCGGCGGGACCGTGTCGGTGACCGCCGAGGACAACGGGACCGAAGCGCTGATCAGCGTGGACGACGACGGCATCGGGATGGACCCGGAGCGCCTCGACGCGGAGCTGGCCAACGCGCACCTGACCGGGGCGCACGTCGGCCTGGGCAACATCAACAACCGGATGCGGGCCACCTTCGGCAACGACTACGGCCTGGTGGTGGAGACCGAGCAGGACGCGGGCATGAAGGTCATCATGCGGGTGCCCAAGTTCGCCCCGGGCGTGCGGCCGGTACCGCCACCGGCCTTCGACGAGACCGGCATCGGGCTGGCGGCTGGCCCCGCGGTGAGCCGGTAACGTCGAGGTATGAGCGAGAAGGCGCCGCAGAAGTTCACCGACCTGTTGTCCGGCAAGTTGTCCGCTAAGTTGCCGGCCAAGCTCGCCGAGCGAGCGGAGCGCGGACCGGTGGTGGCGGTCGTGAAGCTGCACGGCGTCATCACCTCGACACCGTCGCCGATGAGTCGGCCGACGATCTCGACGCAGACCGTGGAGACGGCGTTGACCCGCGCGTTCGGCCACGACCGGCTCAGTGGCGTGGTGCTGTCGGTCAACTCGCCGGGTGGCGCGCCGACCCAGTCCGCGCTGGTCGCGGACCGGATCCGCGAGCTGGCCGCGGAGAAGGACGTGCCGGTGCTGGCCTACTGCGAGGACGTCGCGGCCTCCGGCGGGTACTGGCTGGCCTGCGCGGCCGACGAGGTCTACGCGCACCCGACGTCGATCGTGGGATCCGTCGGGGTGGTCAGCGCGAGCTTCGGACTGACCGGGCTGATGGAGAAGCTGGGCGTGGAGCGCCGGGTGCACACCGCGGGCGAGCACAAGGTGCGGCTGGACCCGTTCTTCCCGGAGAAGGAGGAGGACGTCCAGTGGCTGCGCGGTTTGCAGGGCGAGCTGCACGAGCAGTTCCGGGACTGGGTGCGCAAGCGGCGCGGCAGCAAGCTCAACGGCACCGACGACGACCTGTTCTCCGGTGAGGTGTGGTCCGGGGCGAAGGCGGCCGAGCTCGGCCTGGTGGACGGCGTCGGGTCGCTGCGGGAGATCGTGAAGGAGAAGTTCCCGGACGCCCACCTGCACACCGTCGAGCCGCGCAAGCCGCTGCTGGCCCGCCTCGGTATGTCCTCCTCGGTCCGCCTCGGCGGCTCCCCGGCGGACGCCGTTCTGTCCACTGTGGAGGCGTTGGAGCACCGGGCGATGTGGAACCGCTTCGGGCTCTGAGTCAACGTGCACGGTTCCAGTTGGAACTGTGATCCCGGAACGTGATCGACCGCAGTTGCAATCGAAACTGCGGTCGGTCTCGGCCTGCCGTCCTGCCCGGTGCGCGGACCGTGATCGCGGCCGTTGCGCTGCGTCGATACCCTCATTGAGCGTGTCACTCGTTCGGCGGCGAACATTGGGCTGAACGGGCGAAGAAACGTTGCGCCAAGGGGGGATTTTCGTGGTAAGCCCCCTGAGGACCACCGCGCTCCGTTAGCAATTAGCTTTGTTGGCAAGGCGTGACAGGACTCACTCGGGGCGAGTGGGATTCGACGGCAGGATATGGCGTGCAGTGAGTACACGAGACAACCCCGCGGGACTCGTCGTCCTGGCCGTTGACGACGAGATGGCCGGGCTGGACGAGATGAAGTACCTGCTCGGCGGCAACCCGAGGGTCGGGCGGGTGCTGACGGCCTTCGACGCCGCCGAGGCGCTGCGTCTGCTCCGCAGCGACGACCCGGACCTGTTCGGCCAGCGCGACCCCGGTGAGTCCATTGTGGACGCCGTGTTCGCGGACGTGTCGATGCCGGGTCTCAGCGGGATGGAGCTGGCGCGGGTGCTCACCGCGTTCCGCAACCCGCCAGCCCTGGTGTTCATCACCGGGCACGAGGAGAACGCCCTCGAGGCCTTCGAGGTCGGCGCGCTGGACTACATCATGAAACCGGCGAACGCCGAGCGGATCGACCGCGCGCTGCGCACCATCGAGAAGAACAAGCAGCAGGCCGCCACGGGCCCCCGCGCGCTGGAAGCCCCGGCGCCCGACGACGAAGAGGTGATCCCGGTCGAGCTGGCCGGGACCACCCGGATGATCCCCCGCAAGGACGTGCGGTGGGTCGAGGCGCAGGGCGACTACGCGCGCCTGCACACCACCGACGGCTCGCACCTGGTGCGGATCCCCCTGGCACAGCTGGAGGAGCGCTGGGCCGAGGCCGGTTTCCTGCGCATTCACCGCTCCTTCCTGGTGTCGCTCTCACTGGTCACCGAGCTGCGGATGTCCTCGTCCGGGTACTCGGTGGTGCTCGGTGGCGGGCAGCCCAAGGAGCTGCCGGTCAGCCGACGGCACACCCGCGAGCTCAAGGACCGCCTGGTCCGGGCGCCGCGGCAGAACTGGGGGCAGCAGTGATCCGCGGCTCGGCGGGATGAGTCCCGACGGATTCGACCTCCGCGGACGGCTCGGGGAGGCCACCCCCCGGCCGCGCCGCAAGCGCGTGGTGCTCGCCGACCGCCGCCGGACCCGGCAGGTCGCCCGCACCCTGATGGAGCTGGAGGAGCAGAACAGCGTCGGCGAGGTGCTGGTCACCAGCCTGGTGAAAGCGCAGCTGCGCACCGCCCTGGTGCTGACCGGCGTGGTGGTGGCGGTGCTGTTCGGCCTCCCGGTGCTGTTCTGGGCGGTGCCGTCGATCGGCGACCTCGCGGTGCTCGGGGTCCGGTTGCCGTGGCTGCTGCTCGGCGTGCTGATCTACCCGTTCTTCGTGCTGATCGGCTACCTGTGCACCCGCCGGGCGGAACGGCACGAGCGGGATTTCCTCGACATGGTCGAGCAGTGACAACATGATCGGCGACAACCCACCCGAGTAGACGGCACGGAGCGATGTCCTCGAATCCCTGGTCCCTGGTCGGCGTCGCGCTGATCGTCGCGGCGACCTTCGCCGTCGGGTGGTGGGGTTCCCGGTCGGCACGCGCCACCACGGACTTCACCGCGGCGCGGCGGGAGGTCCGCGAGGAGCACAACGCCGCAGCGATCTCCGGGGAGTACCTGTCCGCCGCGTCGTTCCTGGGCATCGCCGGGCTCGTGCTGAAGGACGGCGTGGACGCGCTGTGGTACCCGATCGGCTTCGCGGCCGGGTACCTGGCGCTGATGCTGTTCGTCGCCGCGCCGATGCGCCGCTCGGGCGCCTACACGCTGCCGGACTTCGCCGAGGCGCGGCTGGACTCGCTGCGGCTGCGCTCGCTGTGCACCGTGCTCGTGGTGCTGATCGGTTGGTTGTACCTGGTACCGCAGCTGCAGGGCGCCGGGATGACGTTGGCCGCGATCGTCGGCTTCCCGCACTGGGCCGGGATCTTCGTCGTCGCGGTGATCGTGCTGCTCGTCGTGGTCAGCGGGGTGCTGCGCGCGGTCACGCTGGTGCAGGCGTTCCAGTACTGGGTGAAGCTGTTCGCGATCACGGTGCCCGCCTTCGCGCTGTTCACCGTGTTCCTGGGCGGTGCGCAGCGGCAGGCGCTGGACGCGCCGGTGCCGCCAGTCTTCCCGCGCGACACCGCGGTGCACGTCGACACCGACGTGCGGTTGACCGTGCGCGAACCGGTGTGGCTGGCCGACCAGGACGGCTCGGTCTACCTGCCGCCGGGGGAGCACGCCATGCCCGCGGGCAGCGAGCTGCGGTTCCCGGCCGGGTCCGCGGTGCCGGTGGTGGCGGACGCCGAACCGGACAACGCCACCTGGTTGCGGCCCCAGCACGACGGGGCCGCCGGGTTGCTCGAGACGTACTCGGTGCTCGTCGCGACGCTCCTGGGCACCATGGGCCTGCCGCACGTGCTGGCCCGCTTCTACACCAACCCGAGCGGGACCGCGGCCCGCCGCACCACGCTGTACGTGGTGGCGATGCTCGGGGCCTTCTACCTGTTCCCGACGGTCTTCGGGCTGCTGTCCCGGCTGTACTCGCCGCAGCTGCTGGTCACCGGCGAGACCGATGCGGCGGTCCTGCTGCTGCCGGGCGAGATGCTGGGGAACTGGTTCGGCGGGTTGCTGGCGGCGATCACTGCGGCCGGGGCGTTCGCCGCGTTCCTGTCGACCTCGTCGGGGCTGGTCGTGAGCCTGGCCGGGGTGCTGTCGTCGCGGGAGGTGCTGCGCGGGCGCGTGGTGGACGTCCGGGTGCTGGCCGCGCTGGCGTGCCTGGTGCCCACGCTGCTGGCGCTGACCGCGGACAGCCACGACATCGCGCGCAGCGTGGGGTTGGCGTTCGCGATGGCCGCTTCGACGTTCTGCCCGGTGCTGGTGCTGGGGATCTGGTGGCGTGGGCTCACCGCGGCGGGCGCGGCCAGCGGCATGGTGGTCGGCGGCAGCCTGGTGCTGATCGCCGCGGTGGGGGCGTACTTCGCGGGTCACCGGGAGACCTGGTGGTCGACGTTGGTCAACCAGCCCGCGCTGGTCACGGTGCCGATCGCGTTCGCCGTCGCGGTGCTGGTCAGCCGGGCCACCGCGGCGCGGGTGCCGACCGGGGTGGGGCGGGTGATGCTGCGGTTGCACGCGCCGGACCGGCTGGGGTTCCTGGACGGGAAGCTGGTCGCGGGGCCTGCCGAGCCGCCGAAGTCCGGGGGACGGCACCAGCGCTGAGCGTGACCAACCGGGGGTTTGCCTAGTCCGTTCGCCGGTCCTGGATCCGCAATTCGATCACTCACGGTAATAAAATGTCTAAACCAATCGAATACAATACTCCAAACGAGTGAAATCGTGCCGTTGAGCCGCAGTTTCTTGACTGCGCTTGGCCTCCATCAACTTCACTCGATCGTTAGCTTGTGTACTCCCTACGGGTCTTCACAGTCATGGGGAGGACTACGTAGCGTTCCCGCGTTGAAAGCGATTCAGGCTCGCGTCCCGGTGCACCCCGGGCGGGGCCTTTTTCTTCTGGGAGGGACCCCGTGAGCACCACGGACCAAGTCGGGTCCGGGTCCGGTATCGACGCCGAAACCTGGGCAGCTGCGCAACGCAGCCCCGAATTCACCGCATTGCGGCGCAGACTGCGCAACTTCGTCTTCCCGGTCTCGGCGCTGTTCCTGGCCTGGTACCTGGTTTACGTGCTGCTCGCCGACTACGCGCACGGCTTCATGAGCATCAAGGTGGTCGGCAACATCAACATCGGGCTCGTGCTGGGCCTGCTGCAGTTCGTCTCCACCTTCGCCATCACCACCTGGTACGTCCGCTACGCCAACCGGCACCTCGACCCGGTCGCAGAGGGAATTCGCGAATCGCTCGAATCGGGCGCCGGGGTGACGGTGTCCGAGGAGGACGCGCAGGAGTCCGGGAAGGGTGACGCCGAGAAGGCGGAAACCCCGGCGGACGACGCCGAGAAGGGCAGCTCCGCGGCGGACGACGCCCCGGCGGACTCCACTGAGGACGCCTCGTCGGCCGAAAAGAACGAACCCACTGAGGACTCTTCCTCGGCCGAGAAGGCCGAACCCACTGAGGACTCCTCGTCGGCCGAGAAGGCTGAACCCACTGCGGACGCCGAAGGAGGCCAGCAGAAGTGATCGCCGCACTGTCCCCACTGGCCCAGGGCGGGACCGCCGACAACAGCGCGCTCAACATCGGCATCTTCGCGCTGTTCGTCGTGGTCACCATGGTCGTGGTGTTCCGGGCCAGCCGGAACACCAAGACCGCCGCTGACTACTACGCGGGCGGCCGCGCCTTCACCGGCCCGCAGAACGGCATCGCCATCGCCGGCGACTACCTGTCCGCCGCGTCCTTCCTCGGCATCGCCGGCGCGATCGCGGTCTACGGCTACGACGGCTTCCTGTACTCGATCGGCTTCCTGGTGGCCTGGCTGGTGGCCCTGCTGCTGGTCGCGGAGCTGCTGCGCAACACCGGCAAGTACACGATGGGCGACGTGCTCAGCTTCCGGATGAAGGAACGTCCGGTGCGCACCGCCGCGTCGCTGTCCACCCTGGCCGTGACGTTCTTCTACCTGCTCGCCCAGATGGCCGGTGCCGGTGGTCTGGTGGCGCTGCTGTTGGGCATCTCCAGCAAGACCGGGCAGGCCCTGGTCATCGCCGTGGTCGGCGCGCTGATGATCGTGTACGTGCTGGTCGGCGGTATGAAGGGCACCACCTGGGTGCAGATCATCAAGGCCGCGCTGCTCATCGCGGGCGCCTTCGTGATGACCATCTGGGTGCTGGCCATGTACGGCTTCAACCTGTCCGGCCTGCTCGGCCACGCCGCCGAGGTCGGCGGGCCGTCCGTGCTCGACCCGGGCGCCCAGTACGGCAAGACCGAGATCAGCAAGCTGGACTTCTTCTCGCTCGGCATCGCCCTGGTGCTCGGCACCGCCGGTCTGCCGCACGTGCTGATGCGCTTCTACACCGTGCCCACCGCCAAGGAAGCCCGCCGCTCGGTGGTCTGGGCGATCTGGCTGATCGGCCTGTTCTACCTGTTCACGCTGGTCCTGGGCTACGGTGCCGGGGCGCTGGTGGGGTCGGAGACGATCAAGGAGGCGCCGGGCGGGGTCAACTCGGCCGCGCCGCTGCTGGCGCTGGAGCTGGGCGGGCCGCTGCTGCTGGGCTTCATCGCGGCGGTCGCCTTCGCCACCATCCTGGCCGTGGTCGCGGGTCTGACGATCACCGCGTCCGCCTCCTTCGCGCACGACATCTACGCGAACGTGCTCAAGAAGGGCAAGGTGGACGACAAGAACCAGGAGGTCAAGGTCGCCCGGATCACCGCGGTGGTGATCGGCATCGTGTCCATCCTGGGTGGCATCGCGGCCAACGGCCAGAACGTGGCGTTCCTGGTGGCGCTGGCGTTCGCGGTCGCGGCCTCGGCGAACCTGCCGACCCTGCTGTACTCGCTGTTCTGGAAGCGGTTCAACACCACCGGCGCGCTGTGGAGCATCTACGGCGGCCTGGCGGTCACGATCGTGCTGATCGTGTTCTCGCCGGCGGTCTCCGGCAACGACGACGCGATGTTCCCGGCGCTGGACTTCGCGTGGTTCCCGCTGAAGAACCCGGGCCTGATCTCGATCCCGGTGTCCTTCCTGCTCGGCTACCTCGGCACCGTCCTGGGCAAGGACGCGCCCAACGAGGCCAAGTACGCCGAGATGGAGGTCCGGTCGCTGACCGGTACCGGGGCGGAGAAGGCCATCTCGCACTGAGCTGCGACCGCCGAGAGCGCCCGTCCGGTCCTGCCGGGCGGGCGCTTTTCCGCTCCGCTCACGTGGGGACGAGCTCGGTCTCGGCCGCGCTGAAGTGCACCTCCCACATGTCGCCGTCGGCGCGCTGCGGCTCGACGCGGCTGATCAGGTCCTGCACGCGGGGGTCGGTCATCCGGATGAAGCCGGTGAAGCGGGGCAGCCCGCCTTCGTCCGGGACCTCGGCCAGATGACCCCATTCGCTGCCGTTCGGCCAGCGGAGCACGACTCGACGAGACACGGGACTTCCTCTCAGTCAGATCTGAATCGAGCAAGCGAAACCTTCGCACGTGATGATCTTGCTTCGCCAATTTCGAGGGCAGGACCACCAGAAAGCGTGAACAACCACGAAACGGCCTCGCGTCTCGCCTGGTCAGCGCGCCTGCCGGGTCGTTGGTTCCCACGCCCCGGGGTTTCCCGGCCCGGCCCGGTCCGATTCCTGGTGTCGCTCGGACGCCGGTCGGCAGTCCCACGGGCAGGCGACGCGGCGGTTCCGGAGCGCGGGCGCACCCACCGGACGGGTCTCACGCGGGCACCACGTCCGGCGTGGCAGCATTCGGGGCGTGACTACTCCAGTTCCCGGTCATCAGGTTCCCGGCGTGCAGCCGGAGGAGCTCCCCGCCGAGCTGCCCGAGGGCAGCGTGCTGCTGGACGTCCGCGAGGCCAACGAGTGGGCCGCCGGGCACGCGCCGCAGGCCGTGCACATCCCGATGAGCGAGCTCGTGCAGCGGCTCGACGAGATCCCCGAGGCCGACCAGGTCTACGTGATCTGCCGGTCCGGCGGCCGGTCGGCGAAGGTCACCGCGTACCTCAACGCCAACGGCTGGGACGCGGTCAACGTCGAGCGCGGCATGAACGGCTGGGCAGCCATCGACCGGCCGATGGTGGCCGACGACGGTGAGCCGTACGTGCTGTGACCCCTCGGCAGCAGCGCCCGACGCAGTGGGTCGCCACCCCGCCCGGCGGCCTGCGCCGCCCCAAGGCGCGCAAGCAGCCGCGCCGCTACAGCGGCCCACCCGCCTACCCGGCGGTGCCGCGCTGGGGCTTCCCGATGCTGGCGTGGCGCTGGCCGCTCGCCCTGCCCGCGCACCAGCACGTCAACGCCGAGGCGCGCGCCGTGGCGACGGCCGGGACCGCGGTGGTGGCGCTGTGGCTCACCGCGGGCGTCGCCGGACTGGCGACCCTGGCCGAGAGCTGGCGCTACGTCCTGCTGCTGATCAGCCGCGACGGGGCGCTGCCGCGCACGCCGCTGGCGGTGTCCGACGCGCTGGTCACCACGACCGGGTTGCTGCTGTGGGTGCTGGGCGTGCTGAGCGGGGTCCTGGTCGTGCTCTGGGGCCTGCGGGCCCGCGCCGCGGCCGCCGAGCGGATAGGGGTGCGCAGCGCCCGCCCCGACTGGCAGGTGGTCGTCGGGGTGCTGGTGCCGGGGTTGAACCTGCTCGTGCCCGGCTCGGTGGTGGCCGAGCTGGAGCACGCGGTGCTGGTCGCCGAAGGTGACCGCGAGCGCGGCGCGCGACCGTTCCCGACGCTGCGCGTCCGGGCGTGGTGGGCGACGTGGGTGGCGACGCTGCTGGTCGGCTGGTTCACCATCCTCTGGGGGTTCCGCGGCACCGTGCAGGCGCTCGCCGACGGGGTCGTCCTGCACGCCCTGGACAACGCGCTCGTGACGCTGCTGGCGGTGCAGACCGCGCTGCTGGTCAAGTACGTGATGCGGCTGCTGGTCGAACCCGACCCGACCGAGCTCCACCACCTCCACGTCCGCGCGGTCCGCGCGACCCCGCCGGTCCCGCGCGCCGAGCGCCCGTCCTCCGCCCGGCGCTGACGGCCCCGATCGGGCCAGCGCGTTGCGTCACAGATGCCGGAAGTGGATCTGGGCAACCCGGATAATCGGCCGCGTGTGGCAGCCGACTCCCGACGTCGTTGCGCACCGGGGAGCGTCGGCGCACCGCGCCGAGCACACCCGCGGCGCGTATGAACTGGCCCTCGAGCAGGGCGCCCACGCACTGGAGTGCGACATCCGGGTCAGCCGGGACGGGCATCTGGTGTGCGTGCACGACCGGCGCATCGACCGGACCTCCAGCGCCCGGGGCGTGGTCAGCGAGCTGACCGTCGCCGGGATGTCCGATGTGGACTTCGGCGGCTGGCAGCGCGAGCTGCCGGGCTCCGCCGACGAGTTGGTGGACTGGTCCCGGCCCGCTCCGGAGCGCGGCGTGCTGACCCTGGACGAGCTGCTGGGCCTCGTCCGCGACCACCCGCGGCCGGTGCGGTTGTTCGTCGAGACCAAGCACCCGGTGCGCTACGGCGGGCTGGTGGAGCACAAGCTCGTCGCGCTGCTCGCCCGGCACGGGCTGGCCACGCCGCCCGACCCGGAGCACTCGCCGGTGCTGATGATGTCGTTCTCCCAGTCCGCCGTCCGCCGGTTCCGCGCCGCCGCCCCGCGGGTGCCGACAGTGCTGCTGTTCGACAGGTTCCGCAGCTCGTGGCGCAACGGCGTGCTGCCGCCGTGGGCCGACATCGCCGGGCCCGGGATCAGGTTGCTGCGCGAGGACCCCGGTTTCGTCGCGCGCGCCGCGGCTCTGGGGCGTGACACCTACTGCTGGACCGTCGACGAGCCGGCCGACATCGATCTCTGCGACCGCGCCGGGGTGCGGTACCTGGCCACCAACTCGCCCGCCGCGACCCGCTCCCACCTGGCTGATTCGGACAACCCGCGGTTCGGTAGCGTCACGGCGACGTAACCGCGAGCGAGGGGATCTGCAGTGTCGAAGCGAACCGCGCCCAAGCCCGAGGCGGACACCGGGATCAAGCCGCGCCAGCCCTGCCCGTGCGGTTCCGGCAAGCGCTACAAGGCCTGCCACGGCGCCGCCGGTGGTGCCGCCGACGTGATCGTGACCAGGCCTTTCGAGGGGCTGGCGGCGGAGTGCGAGCTGATCGCGCTGCGCGAGTTCGTGCCCTCGGCGGTGGCGAAGCTGCCGCTGCGCGGCGACGGCGAGATCGCCCTGGCGACGGTGCTGCCGATGGCCGCCGCGGCGCTGCGCCGCAACGACGACAAGTCGTTCGTCGGGCTGCAGGTGCAGACCCACTCCGGGGACATCAGCCGCGACCTGGCCCGCGCGGTCGAGTGGGTGCAGGGCGCTGAGCTGGGCGAATCGCTGTCGGTCGTGGGGCCGGAGACCGCGCCCGCGGGCACCGTGCCGACCCGCCTGCAGGACCTGCTGGACCCGGAGGCCAAGCTCGACGTCGAGGTGCACGCGGACTTCTCCTGGTGGCTGCCGGAGGACGTCGAGGCGACCGGCGAGGTGGCGCTGTCGCTGGAGCGGGCGAACGCGGCGATCATGCCCACCGATCGGTTGACCGCCGAAGGCGTGGAATCGGCGTACTGGGTGGACGCGGGGGAGAAGGCGCACCTGCGCTGGGTCCGCCCGGAGCCGGAGGAGAAGCTGCTGGCCGCGCTGGCCCGCCTGTCCGCCCGCGGTGAGCTCGCGCTCGACGAGGACAGCCGCTATGCGGGGTCCTTCCGCGCCCACGGCCTGCTGGTCCCGGTGTGGGACCTGGACCGGGAGAAGCACGCCCGGGAGTGGGACGAACCCGCCGCGGCCCTGGGACGCCGCCTCGAAGAGGCCCTCGCCTCCCTCGACGACAAGCCCCTCGACGCGGCCGAGCGCCGCGCCCGCGACGGCCTCCGAGGCCGCCAGGTCACCATCCGCTGACCACCGCTCCCGCGACTCCGGTGGGAATCGCACGTCTGGTTCCCACCGAACTCGCGCGAGTTCGCCGCAGCCGTCGGCGCGTCGGACCCCGACGTGCCGACGGCTTGTTGCTTCCCGCGGTCGGGTTCGGTGCCGGACTACGTCGAACGGGTGATCGCGGTGCGGGTCGGGCAACCCCCGGACGCCTTGCGGCGTGTCCTCCACGGCGATACTCGGAAGTGGACGGGGGTGGACCGGGTGACCGCGCACCTGCCCGCAGTGCCGACCGCCGCGGAGGCGGCCGGCACCTGTCAGCGGCAGGCGCGCCGGGGGGATATGGCGGCGACGGAAGACGACTTCGCGGAGTTCGTCCGGGTGGCACTGCCCGGGCTGATGCGCTACGGCCACGCGTTGACCGGGAACCCGCACGACGCCGCCGATCTGGTGCAGGCGGTGCTGGAGAAGGTCGGTGCCCGCTGGGCCAAGGTCACCCGCAACTGCGCGGACCCGACCGCGTACGTGCGCAAGGCGATGGCGAACACGCACGTCAGCCGGTGGCGGCGCACCCGCCGCGAGACGCTGCTCGCCGACTTCCCGGACGTGCCCGCGCATGCGCAGCCGGACCGGTTGGAGAACGAGCCGCTCTGGCAGGCGCTGCGGGGTCTGCCGCCACGGCAACGCGCCGTGGTGGTGCTGCGTTACTACGAGGGGCTCTCCGAGGCCGAGATCGCGGAGAGCCTCGGCGTGAGCTGCGGAACGGTCAAGAGCCAGGCGAGCAAGGCGATGGCGACGCTGCGCAAGCGGCTCGGCTCGTTGGAAGGAGGTGACGTGTGATGGACCTGGAGGACGAGCTGAACCGGCTCCTCCGGGACGACCGCCTGGACATCCCGGTGCGCACCGGGGCGGAGTGGTCGGTCGTCGCGGGCGCACGTCGCCGCCGCCAGCGCACCACCATGCTGGCCGCTTCCGGCAGCGCCCTGGCCGCCCTGCTCCTAGCGGGCGGCGGTGTGGTCCTGGCCAACCACCAGACCGAACAACCGGTGCCCCCAGCGGTCCCCCCGGTGGTCAACTCGCCCACGACACCGAGCTGGACCAGCGAGCAACCGCCCACCCAGCCGCCGCCCCAGCACACCCCGGTCCAACCCCCGGCCCCACCGCGCCATCCGCAACCGCCGCAGGTCACCACGGTGCCCCCGGAGATCCTCAGGAGCACCCAGACCTCGGAACCCAACCCCACGACCTCGAAACCCACCCAAACCACGAAGCCCAACCCCACGTCCTCAGCCAACACCCCCACCAGCGAACCCCCGGACGAGTAACAGCCGGTCCCGCCCGCGAAGGGGCGGAACCGGCTGGGGTCGCTGCACCGCGGCTCGAAGCGGGCCCGTCAGAGGGTGCCGCCTGCTGCCTTGGGGGCCGTGGCGTCGTCGCCCTCGTCACCGACCGTCTCGCGGGCGAGGTAGTCCTCGACGTGGAAGAGGTTGCCCTTGGCCCGGTCGACCACGTTGAGCAGGGTCGTCATCTGGGCGACCTCCTCGACCTGCTCCTTGAGGAACCACTGCATGAACTGCTCGCCGAGGTAGTCGCCCTCCTCGCGGGCGGTGCGGGCCAGCGTCTCGATCTCGCGGGTCACCGCGCGCTCCTGCTCCAGGGCCAGCGCGACCAGTTCCCGGGTCTCGGTGAAGTCGTTGCGGACCTGCTCGATGGACGGGATCTTCGGCGAGATGTTGTTGTCCATCAGGTACTGGACGATCATCATCGCGTGGTTGCGCTCCTCCAGCGCCTGGCGGTAGAAGTGCCGGGCCAGCTGGGGCAGGTCGTTGTCGTCGAACCACACCGCGACCGCGACGTACTGCTGGGAGGCGGTGAATTCGTTGCGCACCTGCTCCTGGAGCAGGTGTTCGAACTTGGATTCCTTGTGCTGAATCTTCGCGGTGGCAGTCATGCCGCCAATATACTCTGGAATCAGTCCAGTTTCATTCCAGGGAACCCTAAGGAAAATGTGGTTGCCCTAAGCTGCCGAACCATTTGAGCAGGCATGCCTAAATAAATGAAGGCAAGGCATACCTGCCCTGTTTTGGCTGGTAGGCGAGCTGTGTTGGGGAGATTGCGGTGTGTGTCACTTGCCCGGGTGATCGTTTTCGGGTGGGGGTGCCGCTGGGTGAACAAATTCCCGGCGGCACCCCCGGAATTTCCCGATCAGGTGAGTTCCGGGAGTGTGGCGCGGGTGATCGGGCAGGACATGCACCGCGGTCCGCCACGGCCGGAACCGAGTTCCGAACCGGAAATGCGCAGCACCTCGATGCCCGCTTCCTCCAAGCGCGCGTTGGTCTCCGCGTTGCGCTCGTAGGCGACCACCACGCCCGGCGCCAGCGCCAGCGTGTTGTTGCCGTCCTCCCACTGCTCGCGCTCCGCCGTCACCGGGTCCAGGCCGGTGTCGATCACGCGCAGGTGGTCGATCTCCATCGCCTCCGCCGCCGTGGTCAGGAACGGCGTCGGGCCGGACACCTTCAGCTCGTCACCCGCCGGGCGCAGCGCATAAGCCTGCAGCGAGTGCTGGATGGCCGGGTACATCACCACCGCGTCGCGGTCGACCATCGTGCACACCGTGTCCAGGTGCATCGACGCGCGCGCCTGCTCGATCGGCACGGCGAGCACGGTGTGCGCCAGGTCGTCGGCGAAGACCGAGCGCGCGAAGGACTCCGCCCCGGCCGGGGTGGTGCGCTCGCCGACGCCGATGGCCACCACGCCCGGCGCGAGCAGCAGCACGTCGCCGCCCTCCACCGGGGCCGAGTGCGCGCCGTACGCGCGGGCTGAGTGCGAGAAGCGCGGGTGGTAGGCGTAGATCAGGTCGGTGAGGGCCGACTCGCGGCGGCGGGCGGGCATCGCCAGGGCGGCGATGGCGACCCGGTCGCCCACCCACACCGACGAGTCGCGGGTGAACAGCAGGTTCGGCAGCGGCTCGATGGCGAAGTCGTGCGGGTGGTGCATCCGGCGGACCAGCGACTGCCCCTCGGCCGCGGGCAGCTCCTCGAAGGTCATGCCCGCGATGAGGATCTCGGCCAGCGCGGCGTCCGACACGCTGGACAGGTGGGAGCGCAGGGTGTCGGAGATGTCGACGCCGAGCTTGAGCTCGTCGACGCCGGTCAGCACGGCCGCCGCCCGCGCCCGGGGGTCCTGCAGCGCGTCGATGAGCAGGTCGCGCAGCAGCAGCACCTCGACACCTCGGCCACGCAGCACCTCGGCGAACGCGTCGTGCTCCTCCTGCGCGCGATCGACCCACGGGATCGCGTCGAACAGCAGCTGGTCGCTGTTGCGCGGGGTGAGCCGCTTCAGCTCCGTGCCCGGCCGGTGCAGCAGCACCGCGTGCAGCGGCCCGACCTCGCTCTGGACGTGTGGTTCGGTCACGTTGAGCAGCGTAGCCAGGACGAACCAAAACATCCGCAGTCAGCGCTGTTTTCGATGGAACGTTAACGAGAACGAGGTCTTTTGCAGCGATTCGTTGTGCGAGACATCGGAATCGGGAAGGTGGTTACGGGAGCCACCCGACGCGGCCGCGGAGCGCGGCGTAACCGACGAAGGCGACCACGTCGATCAGCGCGTGGCCGACGATCAGCGGCCACAGCCGGTTCGAGCGCTGCCAGATCCGGCCGTAGACCAGGCCCATCACCACGTTGCCGACGAACCCGCCGATGCCCTGGTAGAGGTGGTAGCTGCCGCGCAGCACCGCCGAGAACCACAGCGCCCGGTTCTCCGACCAGCCCAGCTGCCGCAGCCGGGTCAGCAGGTAGGCCACCACCAGGACCTCCTCGGCGAAGGAGTTGCCGAAGGCGGCCAGCGCCAGCACCGGGGCCCGCCACCAGGCCTCGTCCAGTGTGGACGGCTGCACGGTCAGGCTGAGGCCGAGCGCGTGCGCGGTCAGGTAGAGGCCGAGGCCGGGGATGCCGATCAGCGCGGCGAGCCCCATGCCGCGGAGGACGTCGCGACCCGGCTGGGTGCGGTCGAGCCCGACCCGCCACAGCGCGATCCCGCCACGCCACAGCAGGAACGCCCCCAACGCGCCCCAGGCGATCAGCCGGGTCACGCTGGTCAGCTGCTGGAACATGTCGAGCAGCCCCAGCTCTGCGCGCGGGACGTTGATCGCGGCGTGCTGGTCGGCCAGCGGTTCCGGGCGCATCAGCGCGTCCAGCAGCGACAGCAGGCTCTGCAGGCCGGACAGGCCGAGCGTCACGGTGAACACCACGACCAGCTCGACGAGGATCGCCTTGCGCTCCTGGCGGTCGGTGACGACGGCGGGGTCACCGGGGCGGGCAGGGGTCAGCCAGGCGCGCAGGGTGCTCACCCGGACGAACCTACCCGGACCGCTGACAGCGCTCGCGCGGTCTGGCAATACCGGGAAACCCGCTGGCGGAACTGGCCGCGCGGTGGTGGCGTCGGACCGGTGACGGCCCGGCGGAGGTGGGCATGGACGTGTTCGTGTGGGGTTCGGCCGACACCGGACGCGCGGTGCAGGTGCTGCGGGCGGTGCGCGAGTTCGAGGTGCTCGACGGGCCGGTGGGCGCGGCCGACCTGTTCGGCGTGCGCGACGGGGTCCTGGTGGAGCTGCGGCGCAGCGACCCGGGCGGTTTGCTGGTGCGGTTCGTCGACGGCACCCGGCCCGGCCGGGCGGCGGTGGTGGCGCACTCGTTCCTGTGGATGATCACCCGCCGCGATGGCGTGGACGAGGCGCTGCTGGTGGGGCCGGGGGAGACGCTGCTGCGCTTCCGCGACGGTCGGATCCACCACCTCGAACCCCTGGACTCCGAACCCGTCCAAGACGACTGACAGGCCAGAACGGCCGGTCGCAGCCCTTCCCGGGTCGAGGGCGGCTCAGGCCCCGGTACCCGATCCAGGCGGCTCAGCGCTGCTGGGCGAGGAAGGGGCAGCCGACCAGGCGGCGCAGTTCCGCGCTGAGGTGCTCGGTGGTCGTGACCGGGCGGGAGAAGGCCAGCCGGATGTCGTGGTCGCCGTCGGCGGACTCCACGCGCAGGCGCAGGCCGTACTTGTCCAGCCCGAGCGGGCGGATGTGGCCGCCGCGCAGCTGCTCCGGCAGGTGCCTGCCGAGCAGGCCGACGACGTCCCGGTGGGACAGCTCCAGGTGCCGCAGCCAGGAGTCCTCGTGCAGGCAGAAGGGGTCGGGGGCGGCGGCCTGGAACTCGGTGGGGTCGACCGAGCTGGTGCCCTCCGCGTCGGCCAGCACCAGCGACGCCGCCTCCAGCTTCAGCACGGTCGCGCCGTGCCCGGCGTCCAGCAGCCGCGGGTCCGGGCGCTCCTCGGCGACCGCGAGCACTTCGGCGCGGGCGTCGGCGCCGTGCAGCAGGCGGACCCAGCCGGTCAGCCACAGCAGTCCGCGCACCGGTTCGCGGAGCCGGACCGGCGTCGGGTCCGCGACTTCCAGCACGGCGGCGAGTTCGCTGCGCGGGGCCTGCCAGGCGGTGGAGACCAGCGGGTGGTCGTCGGCGAGCAGCACGGTGGCCGAGCCGTCCGCGTGCACGTGGTGCAGCAGCGGAGCGACGCGCACCGACGTCTCGCTGGACGGCAGGAGTGCGGCCCGGCCACCGCGCTTGGCGATGCTCCTGGCCCTTTCCGCAGGGCTCGGCGTGGCGGGCCTCCGGGTCGTCGTCTCGCTCACCGCTCACCTCCAACTTAGGTAAGCCTAACTTATCTTGCTGGGGTGTGGAAGTCGTCCGCTCGGGGGATCTCGACCCGAAGTCGCCGACATGCTCTTAGTACCAGCTGCGGCGCTGCGGTGGGAGCCGATCCGGCCCAGTGGGCGAGGGTGCATCCGGCGGCTGTCGGCGCTGGGTGGATGATGAGGTCTGAACCAGGCGAGGAGGAGCCGATGACCCCGCCAGCCGTCCGTTTATCGGGCACTTTTGTTCACTGGCTGGTACGGCATTAGCGTGTCAGCCGTGTCAAGCGCTGTTGAGCTTCGCGCGCCCGGTCCGCGCGGCATCCCGCCTCTGTTCGCCCGCCTGGTCGACGACGCCTCGTTGTTCCCACCGGGAGCACCGGCCGTCCCGCAGGTGGTCGCCGACCACCTCGACGCGCGCAGCGGCGCCCTCACCGGTCTGCTGGGGCCGATGCTGTGCCAGGCCTCGCGGCTCGCCGAGCTGATCACCGAGCTGGCCAAGGCCAAGCCCAGCGCGCCGGTGCCGCTGTCGCTGGTGTGCGACACCGGGCTCGGCGGCGTGCCCAAGGCGCTGTCGATCATCGAGGGCCGCCAGGAGCTGCTGGCGCTGCGAATGGTCGAGATGCCCGCGCCGTCGGACGTCGACGACATCTGGCTGGAGCGGGTGTCGGAGTTCGTGCCGGAGGACATCATCCGGGTCGTCGAGCCGCGGCGCGGTGGCGACGGCTGGCTGGACGGCATCCGCCGGGTGGCCGAACACGGCTGCTGGCCGAAGCTGCGCTGCGGTGGGCAGACCGCCGAATCGGTGCCCTCGGTCGACGTGGTCACCGACTTCCTCGCCGTCGCCGCCAGCCTGGACGTGCCGTTCAAGGCCACCACCGGCCTGCACACGGCGGTGCGCGGCACCGACCCGGAAACTGGTTTCACCACGCACGGCTTCCTCAACCTGCTGGTCGCCACCGCGCGCTCGCTGTCCGGCAAGGACGTGCGGGAGGCGCTGGCCAGCACCGACGGCGCCGCGCTGGCCGCGGAGGCCCGCGCGCTGTCCGACGACGCGGCGAACGCGGTGCGCGACGTGTTCGCCTCCTACGGCGCCCGCTCGCTGAAGGACCCGGTGGTCGACCTCGAGGGATTGGGGCTGCTTTGACCTGGATCGAGGATCCGGAGTTCGCCCCGGACAAGCCGTTCGGCCCGCAGACGCTGCCCTACGGGGTGCTGGTGACCGGCAACGGTCCCGTCGTCGCGGTGCGGGTCGGGCGGCACGCGCTGCCGCTGCGCGGCATCGCCGGGGCGCTCGGTCCTCGACTCGCCGAGCTGGTCTCCGGTGACTCCCTCGACCCCCTGTTGGCGGCCGGTCGCGACTGCTGGCAGGAGCTGCGCGAGCGGCTCACCGAGATCGTTGCGGCGGACCGCGCGCCCGAGGGCGCGCACCTGGTGCGCACCGACTGGCACACCCTGGTGCTGCCGTTCACCGTCGCCGACTACGTCGACTTCTTCTCCTCGCGGCACCACGTGGAGAACGTCGGCCGCATCTTCCGCCGCACCACCGCGGCGGTGCCGGAGAACTGGACACACATGCCGGTCGGCTACCACGGCCGCTCCGGCACGGTCCACGTCTCCGGCACCGACGTCCACCGCCCGAGCGGGCAGCGCAAGGCGGCCGGGGACCTGCACCCCGCGTTCGGGCCGACCCGGCGGCTGGACTTCGAGGCGGAGGTCGGGTTCGTCTGCGGCGGGGAACCGGCCAGCCGGGTGGCCACCGCGGACTTCGCCGAGCACGTGTTCGGCGTCGTGCTGGTCAACGACTGGTCGGCGCGGGACGTGCAGGCCTGGGAGTCCGAACCGCTGGGCCCGTTCCTGGCGAAGTCCTTCGCCACCTCGGTCGCCGGGTGGATCACCCCGCTGGCGGCCCTCGAAGACGCCCGGATCCCGCTGCCGGGGCCGGAGCACGTGCTGCAGTCCTACCTGGTGGAGACCGAGCCCTGGGGCCTCGACCTGCGGCTGGAGGTGTCCTGCAACGAGACGGTGCTGGCCCGCCCGCGCTTCGAGCACATGACGTGGTCGCCCGCGCAGCAGCTCGCGCACCTGACCGTGAACGGGGCCGAGGTGCGCCCGGGTGACCTGTTCGCGTCCGGCACCGTGTCCGGGCCCGAGCGCGACCAGCGCGGTTGCCTGCTGGAGCTCACCTGGGGCGGGGCCGAGCCGATCACGCTGCAGGACGGCGAGCAGCGCACCTTCCTCCAGGACGGGGACCGGGTGACACTGCGGGGGAGCGCGCCCGGACCTGGGGGCACGGTGGTCGGGCTCGGTGAGGTGACCGGCACGGTGCTGGCCGCCGCTCGGAGGTGACCCGATGGCCCCACCACCCACCCCGGAACCGATCCGCACCCCGCTGGTGCCCGGTGAACCCCAGCCCAGCACGAAGGAGAGCTCGCTGACGCTGGAGCGCGGGCTGAGCCTGCTGCAGGCGGTGGCGGAGTCGGAGAGCGAAGCGCCGACGATCAGCGACCTGGCGGCGACTGTGGGCGTCAGCCGCGCGGCCGTGTACCGGCTGCTCGGCCCGCTGCAGAGCCGTGGCCTGGTGCGCCGGGAGGGCTCGAAGGTGCGGCTCGGGCTGGGCGTGCTGTGGCTGGCCGGACGGGTGCTGCCGCAGCTGCGCGTCGCGTCGCTGCCGTCGCTGCGCGCGCTGGCCGAGCGCGTCGGGGCGACGGTGCACCTGACGGTCGCCGACGGCAGCGAGGCGCAGGCGGTGGCCGTGGTGGAGCCGTCCTGGACCAGCTACCACGTGTCCTACCGGGTGGGCAGCCGCCACCCGGTGCAGCGCGGCGCGGCCGGTCGAGCGGTGGACCTGCCGCCGGGCGGGCCGCGGTGGGTCGCCAGCAGCGGCGACCTGCAGCCGGGCGCGTTCGCGGTGGCGGCTCCCGTGCGCGGGGTGCCCGGTCTGCGCGCCAGCGTCGGCGTGGTGGCGCTGCAGCCGCTGGCGCCGGAGGAGGTCGGACCGCTGGTCCTGGAGACGGCCGAATCGGTCGCCGAAGCGCTCCGCTGAGGTTCGCCGGGGCGAGGACGGCTGGGTGGGGTGCGCCCGTCGTCGGGCGCTCAGCACACCGCCGAGCCCGACTTCCGAACCCTGACCGGCGTGCGATCTCGCCAGGCCAGGGGTACTCCGAGCGCTGGGGCGCCGGGACCGGCGGCGCCCCGCTGCGGACGTTGGGAGTCGACGATGACACGGCAGATGACCACCGAGATGCAGCAGTGCATCGAGATGTGCCACAAGTGCCACGACATGTGCGAGCAGATGCTCTCGCACTGCATGGAGCAGCGCAGCGAGGAGTCCATGCGGATGAGCATGGTGATGATCTCCTGCGCGGACATGTGCCGGATGTGCGCGGACATGATGATGCGCTGTTCGAGCATGGCGAAAGCCAGCTCGGACATGGTGCAGATGTGCGTGCGGATGTGCGGCATGTGCGCCGACATGTGCGACATGACGGCGGAGATGTGCCGCCGCATGGGGTCGAGCGAGATGGCGGAGCTGGCGGACACGATGTCCCGCTGCGCCGCCATGTGCCGCCAGATGACCACGCAGACCATGCAGTCGGCGTGACCGGCAGCCCCGGGCCGCGTTCGTGGACGCGGCCCGGGCTGTCATTCACCGCCGTCGCCGTCGCCGCCCCCGTCCCCGCCGCCCGAAGGCCTGGGGATCGCGCTGGTGAGAGCACTGGTGGCCTGGACGAAGCTGGGGTTGAAGATCCCCTCCCGCCTGGCTTTGAAGACGCTCCAGGCGCTGAGCCCGCCCCGCAACTCCTCGCCCAGCCCGTTGGCGGTGGCGAGCTCGGACAGGACGTAGGTGCGGCCGTCGTGCGGGCGGCGACCCGTGATGGCGGCGTGCAGTTCGGCGAGCAGTGCCTCCCGCGCTGGGCGGTGCGGGAAGTAGCGGTCGGGTTTCCACCGGGATGTCGGCGCGTGCAGCATCAGGCCGCGGGCGATCAGCCCGGACCGGTGCCGGTGCAGCGCCTCCGAGCTGCGGCGGCGGACCCAGCTGGGCACGGAGACCGGTTTGGACCTGGCGGCCTGCTGCCGCACCAGCGCGTTCAGCACGTCCTCGGCCCAGCGGAGCCCGGTGCTCCCGGAGTCGCGCACGTCGATCTTGCCGGACCCGAGCTGCACGGTGAGGCCGAAGAACCGGCGTTCGTGGTGCCAGATCCCGATCTTGTCGCGGATCAGGAGTTCACCGAGCTCGGCCGCCGCGCAGCCGTGGCTCGTCGCGTGCTCGTGGCTCACCTTCCCGGTGTCCAGGTGGGACAGCAGGAGGAATTCCTCTGGCAGGGAAAGCGGCAAGGGCTCGTCCACGCGACTCAGTTTCGCAGCTCGCCCCGAGAATGGTGCTCGTTCAACGGAAGTTGCTGCCTTTCCCGTCCCCGCGGTCACCGCGCCGGGCAGTTCCGCTTGGTCCTGGTGGACCCGGTGACGGCGCCCATGCGGACGATGACCACTGTGCCGCCAGATGACGGCGCAACCCCCTCAGGCCACCCTGGGGAGGCTCGAACCGGCACCCGTCGTCCCGTCGGAGATCCCCATGCGCTGGAAGCGCGGCCACGGCGCACGCGGGCCGCTGGCCAGCCAGACCCTGGTGCCCTCGCAGCAGGTGGGCACCAGAAGTTCGGTGTCCACAGTGGTTGGTGGGCGGACGTCGTGGGAGGACCGCGGCAGGGTGCTCGCGGGTGCCGCCGAGGTGGAGCACCTGCTGCGGCTGGCGCGCGGACCGCGCGTGGCAGCTCCTCTCGATCGGAGCTGCCCGGTAGTACGCACGCCGCGGGTAGGCGGATTCCGCCGGAACACCTTCCTTCCTCCCCGCAGCGCTGGTAAGAAGTAATCCGCCCGGAGGGACCAACCCGCTGCGTCGACAGGACCAAGGTCCTACCCGCAGCAGGACCCTCGTCCGGTCGGAAGAGGCCCCTCGCCCCCTGCGGACGTTCCGCGCGCGCGGCGAGAGTGGGGGCGTGGATCTGCTCGACATCGCCCGGTGGCAGTTCGGGATCACGACCGTGTACCACTTCCTGATGGTTCCGCTGACCATCGGGTTGGCGGTGCTGGTCGCCGGGATGCAGACCGCCTGGTACCGCACCGGCAAGCAGCGCTACCTCAAGATGACCAAGTTCTGGGGCAAGCTGCTGCTGATCAACTTCGCGATGGGCGTGGTCACCGGCATCGTCCAGGAGTTCCAGTTCGGCATGGCGTGGAGCGCCTACTCCCGCTTCGTCGGGGACGTCTTCGGCGCACCGCTGGCCATGGAGGGGCTGCTCGCGTTCTTCGTCGAGTCGACCTTCCTCGGCCTGTGGATCTTCGGCTGGGACCGGCTGTCCAAGGGCGTGCACCTGGCCTGCGCCTGGGCGTTCTCACTGGCCACCGTGCTGTCCGCGTACTTCATCCTGGCCGCCAACTCCTGGATGCAGCACCCGGTCGGCGTGGAGGTGGTGGACGGGCGGCCGCGGCTGAACTCGATCTGGGCACTGCTGGGCAACAACACGGTGCTCGCCGCGTTCCCGCACACCGTGTTCGGCTGCTTCGCCGTCGCCGGGTCGTTCCTGATCGGCATCGCCGCCTGGCAGATCGCCCGGCACCACCGCCACTCCGACGTCGACGACGAGGACCGCAAGGCCTGGCACGGCTCGATGCGGCTGGGGGCCTGGGTCGCGGTGATCGCCTTCGCCGGGCTGGCCATCTCGGGCGACGTGCAGGGCAAGCTGATGTTCCAGCAGCAGCCGATGAAGATGGCCTCCGCCGAGGCGCTGTGCCACAGCGAGGCACCGGCCAGCTTCTCGGTCTTCGCGGTCGGCGACGTGACTCGCCAGGACTGCGAGAGCGTGAAGAGCTTCACCGTGCCCTACATCCTGTCCTACCTGGCCAACGGCGACCTCAGCAGCGAGGTCAAGGGCGTCCAGGCGCTCATCCCCGAGTACCAGGAGAAGTACGGCACGCACTACCCGGACGACCCGCGGCTGGGCCGGTTCGCCGGGCAGCCCATCGACTACACGCCGAACCTGCCGGTCACCTACTGGGGCTTCCGGTTCATGATCGGCTTCGGCGCGCTGGCCGCGCTCGGCGCGGTGGCGGTGCTGTGGCTGACCCGCAAGCAGAAGTTCCCCACGGGCCGCTGGTGGGCGCCGCTGGCGGTGGCGGCGATCGGGCTGCCGTTCGCGGGCAACATCGCCGGCTGGGTGTTCACCGAGATGGGCCGCCAACCGTTCGTGGTGGTGCCCAACCCCGACCCGTCGGGGGTCGACGGGGTGTGGATGTACACCGCGCAGGCGGTGTCCGCCGGGGTGACCCCGGGCGAGCTGCTGACCTCGGTGATCGCGCTGACCGCGCTGTACGGGGTGCTCGCGGTGGTGGAGGTCTTCCTGATCGTGCGCTACGTGCGCGGCGGGTTCGACGCGGTGATGCCGCCGAAGCCGCCCGAGGGCGAGGAAGCCGACGAAGCCCTGACCTTCGCGTACTGACGAGTTGAAGAGGACCTGCGATGGATCTGCCCACCTTCTGGTTCTGCGTGATCGCCCTGCTGTGGCTGGGCTACCTGTTCCTGGAGGGCTTCGACTTCGGCGTCGGCATGCTGCTGCCGGTGCTGGGCCGCAGGGACGTCGAGCGGCGGGTGCTGATCAACACGATCGGCCCGGTGTGGGACGGCAACGAGGTCTGGCTCATCGTGGCCGGTGGCGCGATGTTCGCGTCCTTCCCCGGCTGGTACGCCTCGCTGTTCAGCACCGCCTACCTGCCGCTGCTGGTGCTGCTGCTGGCGCTGATCGGGCGCGGGGTGGCGTTCGAGTACCGCGGCAAGGTCGACTCCGCCCGGTGGCGGCGCAACTGGGACCGGGTGATCGTGGCCGCCTCCTGGATCTCGCCGCTGGTGGTGGGGCTGGTGCTGTCGGCCAACGTCTTCGGGCTGCCGCTGGACGCCAACGGTGACCGGGTCGGCGGTTGGTGGACGATCTTCAGCGTGCCGAGCGTCGTCGGTGCCCTTGCGGTGTGCGGGTTCTCGCTGCTGCACGGCGCGGTGTTCCTGGCGCTGAAGACCGAGGGCGAGATCCGCGAGCGGGCGCGGCGGTTCGTGCTGCGGATGGGCGTGCCGCTGCTGCTGCCGGTGGTCGCGCTGCTGTTCCTCGCGCAGCTGACCAGTGGGGCCGCCTGGACCTGGGTGCCGCTGGTGATCGCGCTGGTGGCGGCGCTGGTCGGGCTCGCCCGGCTGGTCCGCTGGCGCGACGGGCAGGCGTTCGCGCTGCAGGGCGTGGCGCTGGCCGGGGTGGTCGTGACGCTCTTCGGCGCCCTGTGGCCGAACGTCATCCCGTCCACATTGGACGCCGCGTGGTCGCTGCCGGTCGCGGACACCGCGTCCAGCCCGTACACCCTGGCGGTGATCACCTGGGTCGCCGCCTTCGGCACCCCGGCGGTGCTGGTCTACCAGGGCTGGACCTACTGGGTCTTCCGCAAGCGCATCGGCACCAAGCACATCCCCCCGATCCACGCCCCCACATGACCCGGACCCAAGCGCCGCCAAGGGAGATCAGGGTTCCGCAGGACCGCCGAATCCCCGCTGCCTTCGCCGGAGCACGGGTTCCGCGTCGACCCGGGGCACGCGGTCCCAATGGGAGTTGGACGTGCGGTTCCCACTGAAGTTGCGGGGTTTTCGGCGTGTCGGGTGCCCGACACGCCGCGGCATGTCGACGACCGCGGTATCGGCGATCGGCCCGACACTGGGTGGCGGAGAACGCAGGAGGTGAGGAGCAGGTGATGGGGCCGTTGGGTGCGTTGCCGCGGTTGTCGGGGTCGGCTCGACGAGCCCTCGCCGTGGGTGCCGTGCTGTCGGTCGGCAACGCGGTCGCCCTGATCGTGCAGGCCTGGGCGCTGGGCAGCGCGCTCGCGGCCGTGGTGGCGCGCGGTGCCGCGCCGGGCGAGATCGGCGACTACCTGGTCGTACTGGCCGGTGCCGTGGTGGCGCGGGCCGTGCTGGGGTGGGCGACGGAGTCGGTGTCGGCGCGCGCCGCGGCGGGGGCGAAGGAGGAGCTGCGGGGCCTGCTGCTGGACTCCGCGCTGCGCCGGGGCCCGGAGTGGGTCCAGCGGCGCGGTGCCGCGGAGCTGACCGCGCTGGCCACCAAGGGGCTCGACGCCCTCGACGCGTACTTCACCAAGTACCTGCCCGCACTGGTCACGGCGGCCGTGGTCCCGCCGCTGGTGGGCGCCTGGATCCTGTGGTCGGACTGGGTGTCCGCGCTGGTCATCCTCATCACCGTGCCGCTGATCCCGCTGTTCGCGTGGTTGGTCGGCAAGTACACCGAGCAGCGCACCTCGAAGGCCGCCGACGCGGTCCAGCGGCTGTCCGGGCAGCTGCTGGAGCTGATCCGGGCGCTGCCGGTGCTCACCGCGTTCGGCCGGGCGCGGTCGCAGGGCGAGGTGGTCGGCCGGGTCAGCGACTCGCACCGCCGGACCACGATCGCCACGCTGCGCGTCGCGTTCCTGTCCGCGCTGGTGCTGGAGCTGCTCTCGGCGCTGTCGGTGGCGATGGTGGCGGTGGGCATCGGGCTGCGCCTGGTCTCCGGCGACTTCGACCTGGCCACCGGACTGCTGGTGCTGGTCCTGGCCCCGGAGTGCTACCTGCCGCTGCGGGCGGCGGGCGCCGCGCACCACGCCAGCGAGGACGGTGTGGAGGCGGTCCGCCGGGTCGACGAGGTCGTCAGCGGCTCCCACGACCGCCCACCCGCGCGCCGCAGCGACGACCTGCCCGTCCGGGAGCTGCGCGTCGCGGGGCTCCGGGTGCGGCGGCGGGACGGGTTCGCGCCGGACGGGTTGAGCTTCACCGCGCGGGCGGGCGAGGTCGTGCGGCTGGAGGGGTTCGACGGCATCGGCCCCAGCGGCAGCGGCAAGTCAACCACCATGGCGGTCCTGCTGAAGTTCGCCGAACCGGACAGCGGCAGCGTCACCTGCGACGGCGTGGACATCGCGGAGCTCGCGCCGGGGGAGTGGCGCCGCCGCACCGCCTGGGTGCCGCAGCGCCCGACGTTCTCCGGCGGCACCGTCGCGGACGAGCTCGACGTGGCCACGGCCGACCAGCCGGACCTCTCAGCGCACGTCGAGGAGGCGCTGGCCGCTGCGGCGGCGACGCACCTGCGGGACCGCCGCACCGACGAACTGTCCACAGGGGAGCGTCAACGCGTCGCGGTGGCGCGGGCCCTGCTCAGGCTCCGCGGTGACGCGGCGGTCCTGCTGCTCGACGAGCCCACCGCCCACCTCGACACGGCCACGGCCAACCAGGTCAACGCGTCGATCCGCCGTGCCGCCGACGAGGGCGCGATCGTGGTGCTGGCCAGCCACCGCCCGGAAGCCGCTGGGGAGCCCTCCGAGCCGCTGCTCGCCGCAACCCCGGCTGCGGCACCTGACCTGCCCACGGCCCGAGGGCGCCTCCGCGACCTGCTGTCGCCGCGCCTGCTGGTCGGCACCGGGCTCGGCGCGCTGTCGCTGCTCTCCGGCCTCGCGCTCGCCGCGACCTCGGCGTGGCTGATCGCCCGCGCCTCGCAGCAGCCACCGATCCTGACCCTGTCGGTCGCGGTCGTCGGGGTCCGCACCTTCGCCCTGTCGCGCGCGGTGCTGCGCTACGTGGAGCGGCTGGTCACGCACGATGCCGCGTTCCGGCTGTCCGGCCGGATGCGGCGCCGGTTGTGGGACGCCCTGGTGCGGCTCGGCCCGGTGCGCACTTCCGGGTTCCGCCGAGGCGAGGGAGTCGCCCGGCTCGTCGACGACGTCGACGCGGTCCGCGACCTGGTGCCGCGGGTGGTCTTCCCGCCGGTGGTGGCCGTGGCCGTGATGGTCGTCGCGGTAGTCCTGCAGGCGCTGGTGCTGCCGGAAGCCGGTGTCCTGCTCGGCGTCGTGCTCCTCATCGCCAGCTTGGCGAGCCCACTCGCGGCCGTCGCGGCAGAACGCCGCGCGACGACCGCCGTGGCCGAAGGACGACGTCGGGTCTCGGCCCGCGTCCTCGGACTCCTCGACGGTGCGGCGGAACTGCTGGCCTTCGGCGCGCACACCAGGCAGCGCGCCGAACTGGCCGCGGAGGACGCCCGCCTGGCCGCGCGGGCACGGCGCGCCGCCTTCGGCGCGGGTGCGGCCACGGCGGTGATCACCCTGCTCATCGGAGTCGCGGTGCTCGGCGGTGCGTGGCTCGGCGCGGCAGCGGTGTCCGAAGGGCGGTTGGCGCCCGAACTGGCACCCCTGCTCGGCCTGGTGCCGCTCGCGGTCGCCGAGGCGGTCGCGCTGCTGCCCCCGGCCGCGCAGCAGTGGCGTTCGCTGCGTTCCGCGCAGGACCGCCTGGAGCCGTTGCTCGCGGCCGGAACAGGTGACCTTCCCGGCGAACAGGCCGCCCGGTCGGCGGGCGAGGTCGAGCTCGCCGACGTCGACGTGCGCTGGCCAGGAGCGGTGGAACCGGCGCTGCGCGGCGTCGACGTGCACGTGCCCGCCGGGGCGCACGTGGCGGTCGTCGGACCTTCCGGCGGCGGCAAGTCGACGCTCCTGTCCCTGCTGCTGGGCTTCCTGCCCGCGGAACGCGGCGAGGTCCGCGCGCCAGGACGGGTCGCGTGGTGCCCCCAGGACCCGCAGCTGGTGTCGACGACGGTGCGGGAGAACCTTCGCTTGGCCGCGCCGGGGGCCAGCGACGACGAGCTCGCCGAAGCGCTCCGGGCGGCCGGGCTGCCGGACTGGACCGACCGGCTTGGCACCGTGGTCGGCAGCACCGCGATGTCCGGCGGCGAAGCACAACGCCTGGCGCTCGCCCGAGCGCTGCTGGTCCGGGACGCGGAACTGGTGCTGCTCGACGAGCCCACGGCGCACCTGGACGTCCCGACGGCCGAAGCCCTCCTGGACCGCCTGTCGCACGAACTGCGCGGACGCACCCTGGTGCACGTGACACACCGCTGGTCAGAGGCCCAACGAGCCGACGTCGTCCTACGAGTCGACAACGGCAGGCTGACCACCACCACCCCAACGGCAGCCAGCCGCTGAGCGCGGCCCGTCCTGCCCACCTCGGCCGCCCCGTCCTGGACGCGATGTCCATGGAGATCGCCTGGGAGAGGCCAGCGGAGCCCGGTCGGAGGGTTCGTCCTGCGGTTGGGGCGGCAGGTCTCGACCCGCCTCGCTCGTCCTCGTGCGGTTCTGGGTGCGATTCGAATGGGACTTGGACGTCTGATCTCCATCGAAATCGCGTGGTGGGGCGGGGTCGGGGGCTCGTGGGGATGGGATGACTTCGGTCGGGTGCTGCTCGGGGTTGGGGACTCGGGGAGGGCGGTTGGGGCCGGTTGGTGGGCTCGCGGTAGGAACTCGGGTCGTGATCATCGTGCGGACGGCGGGGTGCACCGCCTGTGACCTGCGTCGTCAGGAGGCGCCAGCAACCGGTGGGGAGCTATAGCCTCGTGCATGACATGGATTCTTCCCTCGCCCGGCGAATGCTGGCGGCATCGACCGAGATCACCCGCGCGGCGCTGTCCGCGGAGGATCCCGACGCGGTGCTGCCGCTGGTCGTCCGCCGCGCCGCCGAACTAGCCGAGGCGGACCTCGGCGTCGTCACCGTGCGCGCCGACGACGGGCGCCTGACCGTCGAAGCGGCCTACGGCGCGCCGTCCGCGATCGGCCCGCTCGCCGACCCGGTCGGCACCGTCCTGTCCTCCCGGTCGGCGGCGGCCCGCGTCGCCCGCAGCGGGGTCCCGGTCGTGGTGGACGACCTCATCGACGACCCGCTCACGGCCCCGTACGTCCCCGCTTCGCTGCGGGTGTACGGCCCGTTCGCGGTCGCCCCGTTCGGGACCCGCGAGCGCAGGCTGGGGGCGTTGGCGGTGTACCGCAGGCGCGGCGCGAGCACGTTCACGCGCGTCGCGGTCGACGTGCTGACCTCGTTCGCCGCGCAGGCCGGGCTGGCGCTCGTGCTCGCCGAGGGGTCGACGGCCCGCCAGCGGATCGCGGTGTACCAGGAGCGCGAGCGCATCGCCCGCGACCTGCACGACGTGATCGTGCAGCGCCTCTACGCCACGGGCGTGCAGCTGGAGGTGCTGGAGCGGAGGCTGTCCGGCCAGCTGGAGCCGGCCGACGCGACCCGGCTGTCGGAGACCATGGAGCAGATCGACCAGGCGATCGCCGAGGTCCGCGCCACGGCCCGCACGCTGCGCTCCGCCGACCCGGAGACCCCGCACCACGCGCCCGCGCTGGACGACTCGATGCGCTCCGAGGTGCAGATCGCCGGGGAGCTGATGGGACGTCCCCCGCGCCTGGAGATCGAGGGGGACCTGGCGGACGTGCCGGTCCAGGTCGCCGACCACGCCCGCGCCGCCCTGCGCGAAGCGCTGTCCAACGTGGTCCGCCACTCGGGCGCGAAGACGGTCCTGGTGCGCGTGCGCCGCTCGGAGTCCGGACTCCTCCTCCAGGTGGTCGACGACGGCTGCGGCATCCCCCGGGACGTGAGCAAGCGGGGCCTGCGCAACCTCGAAGAACGAGCGGTCGCCGCCGGAGGCCGCTGCGTGATCACCTCATCCCCCGACAGCGGCACCACAGTCACCTGGGAAGTCCCCCTCACCACCACCTGAACCCACCCCAGCTCACCCCGGCCCGTCCACAGTAGACATACAGTTTCAGTTGAAACTGTAGAACCACCGGGGCACGGTGCCCACCAACGCTGCGGACCGCACGCCGAAACCGCAGTTTCAATTGAAACTGCGAACCACACGCCTGGAGTTTCGCAGTTTCAATTGAAACTGCGCCCCGGGGGCCGCCCCGGGGGCCGCCCCGGGGGGTCGAGCCGGGGATCGGCTCAGAGCTGGCCCTGGCGGCGGGCGACCCAGGCGGCAGCCTGGGTGCGGCGCTCCATGCCGAGCTTGGCCAGCACCGAGGTCACGTAGTTCTTCACCGTCTTCTCCGCCAGGAACAGCTGCTCGGCGATCTGCCGGTTGGTCAGGCCCTCGCCGATCAGCTCCAGCACCCGGCGCTCCCGCTCAGTCAGCGCCGCGAGCTCGTCCTGCTCCGGGTTGCTGGACTGGCGCAGCCGGGCCAGCACCCGCCCGGTGGTGACCGGGTCCAGCAGCGAACGACCGGCCGCCACCTCGCGCACCGCGTTGACCAGGTCCTGGCCCCGGACCTGCTTGAGCAGGTAGCCGGAGGCCCCGGCGTTGATCGCCCCGACCAGCGCGCTCTCGTCGTCGAACGCGGTCAGCACCAGGCAGTACGGCGGTTCCGGCAGTTCCCGCAGCCGTCGGCACAGCTCCAGGCCGTCGCCGTCGGGCAGCCGCATGTCGATGACGGCGACGTCCGGCCGGCTCGCCTGGGCGCGCACCAGGGCCTCGCCGACACCCCCGGCCTCGGCGACGATCGACACGTCCTCCTCGGTGTCCAGCAGGTCGCGCAGACCGCGCCGGACCACCTCATGATCATCGACTAGCAGCACGCTGACTGGCACAACTCCCACGCTACGGAGGTGTTCGCCAGCACGTGCGCGGAGGGTCGGATCCCGCGCTACTTCTTGATCTTCGCCGCGCCCTTGACGGTGTCGACGGTGTGGTGGGTCTGCGCGGCGACCTTGCGTGCGCGGCGCTTCGCCCGGTAGCCGACCGAGGGCTTGCCGCCGGTGTCCACCGCGGTCAGCAGCAGGCCGCCGAGCAGGCCGACGTTCTTCAGGAAGTGCACCTGCTGGTTCGCCCGTTCCTGCGGGTCGGAGATCTCCCAGAAGGAGTGCGCGGCCAGCGTGGTCGGCACGGTGCTCCCGGCCAGCAGCAGCGCTGCCAGGCGCGGGAACTTGCCGAGCGCCAGCATCGCGCCCGCCCCGATCTTGACCGCGCCGTCGATGCGCACCAGGGTTTCCGGGTCGGTGGGGACCTTGTCCGGCAGCGAGTCCTTGATCGGTCCGGCCTTCTCCAGCAGCGGGGCCGCCGCCTTGGCGTGGTTCGGCGCGTCGCGCAGCGATCCGATCCCGCCGTAGATGAACACCGCGGCGAGCATCGGTCGGGCCAAACGGCGAATCAGCATCGGGGAACCTCCTCGGTGGTCGACCGGTGCGCCCGACGGTACTCACTGCCGCCCGGATCCGCTTGATCGTCAGCGTTGGTCCACGCGGGTGAACACCTCGTCCCAGGCGGCGGCGACCTGCCGCGCGCACAGCTCCGGCGGCACCCCGCCGACGCCGGTGCCCAGGCCGGGCATCGCGATCGACCGCACCACGTCCCGCACGGGCGGGCCGCTCTCCAGCACCGCGTCGGCCCACAGCCGCAGCACCGCGCGCGCCGCCAGGTAGGGGTGCACGGTGTCGGTGGGCAGCAGTTCCCCGGGTTCCCGCATGGTCGGCGCGCTGATCAGCCAGATCGGGTTCGGCACCCCGGTGGGCACCAGCAGCGCCTCCCCGACCGGCAGCTCCCCGCCGTGGTAGGCGAGCACGGCGCTGCGCACCTGCTCCTCCACGTCCGGGAAGGTCTGCGCGTACACGGCGTCGATGCCGCCGCGCATCCAGCCGTACGAGTTCGCCGGGCTCACCACCGCGTCGACCGACAGGTCCAGCACCGATCCGCGGTGCACGGCGAGTCCGGCGCGGTCGTCTGCGATCTCCTGCCAGGCTGCGGCCAGCGGCTCGTCCAACGCGCACAGGACGAGCTGCAGCTCCGGCTCCGCTCCCTCCGACGAGCGCTCCGAATCTGCGGTCACGACACACAGCATCGCAGGAAAGCCCGTCCGGGTGGCATCGGGTAGGTCACACCTTTGCCGGTTGGAAATCTTCGGCGGGTCCCCGGGTGCCCTGGCTCGTGCCGGTCCCGGGCTTCTCTAGGCTGGTCGCGTGGCACAAATCGCTTACCTCGGTCCGGCGGGCACCTTCACTGAGCAGGCCACCAGGTCGCTCACCGGGGACTTCGACGCCGAACTGGTGCCCTGCGAGACCGTCCCGCTGGCGCTGGCCGCGGTGCGCAGCGGTGCGGTGCTGGCGGCCGGGGTGCCGGTGGAGAACTCCGTCGAGGGCTCGGTGCCCGCGACGCTGGACGCGCTGACCGTGGACGAACCACTGGTCGCCGTCCAGGAGGCCCTGCTGCCGGTGCAGTTCGACCTGCTGGTCCGGCCGGGCACCGAGCTGGGCACGATTCGCACCGTGGCCAGCCACCCGCACGCGCTGGCGCAGGTCCGCGGCTGGCTGGCCGAGAACCTGCCGGACGCGGAGGTGCGCGCCACCAGCTCGACCGCGGCCGGTGCCGCAGCGGTGGCGGCCGGGGAGTTCGACGCCGCGATCTCCGCGCCAGTCGCCCTGGAGCACTACCCGTCGCTGCAGCGGCTGGTCGGCGGAATCGCCGACGTGTGCGACGCGGTGACCCGGTTCCTGCTGGTGCGCCGCCCCGGCAAGCTGCCGGAGCCGACCGGCGCGGACCGCACCTCGCTGTGCGCGGTGATCAGCGACGAGGTCGGTGCGCTCGCCGACCTGCTCGCCGAGCTGTCGCTGCGCGGCATCAACCTCAGCCGCATCGAGTCGCGGCCGATCAAGGACCGCTTCGGCGAGTACCGGTTCTTCCTGGACTTCGACGGGCACGTGGCGGACGCGCGGATCGGTGACGCGCTGACCGCCCTGCGCCGCCGGTGCAGCACCGTCCGCTTCCTCGGCTCCTACCCGAAGGCCGACCGGGCCCCGGCCGCCGTGCGCCCGACCGCCTCGGAGCAGGCGTTCCGCGCCTCGGCGCAGTGGGTGGAGGACGTCCGAGCGGGGCGGCTGGCATGAGCACCTCTGGATCACGGTCCCGCACCGCGACGCGAGCCAGCCACCGGAGGAACGCGGGTTCGATCCCGGTCGAAACCACCACTGCGCATCGCGGGGAGGCACCAACGGCATGAGCGACTTCGAACTGGACGCCCCCGCCGGGATGCGGCTGGTGCTGATCCGCCACGGGCAGACCCCGGCCAACGTCGCCCACGTGCTCGACACCCTGCCGCCGGGTCCCGGGCTGACCGACCTCGGCGCGCAGCAGGCGGTGGACCTGGCGGTGCGCCTGGCGGAAGAGAAGATCGTCTCGATCCACGCCAGCCGCGCCCTCCGCGCCCAGCAGACCGCCCAGCCGCTGGCGCAGCGGCACGACCTGCCCGTCGAGGTCGTCGAGGGCACCCACGAGGTCTACGTCGGCGACCTGGAGCGTCGCGGCGACCCGGCGGCCCTGCGCACCTTCGACGAGGTCTACGCGCTCTGGCACCGGGGCGAGCTCGACGTCCCCATGCCGAACGGCGAAACCGGCCGCGAGGCGGTGACCCGCTTCGTGGCCGGGGCGCGCACCGCGATCGACGGCTCCGGGGACGGCTCGGTGGCCCTGGTCAGCCACGGCGCGATGCTCCGCCTGGCGGTGTCGGTCCTGGCGTCGAACGTCGACGGCTCGATGGCGAACTCGGTCTACCTGCCCAACACCGGCGTGATCACCCTCGAATCCGACCCCGGTTCCGCAACGGGCTGGACCTGCACCAGCTGGGACGGCCTGCCCAGCGCCTAGCCCCAGCCGAGGGCGTGCAGCTTGTCGTCGTCGATGCCGAAGTGGTGGGCGATCTCGTGGATCACCGTCACCGCGACCTCGTCGACCACTTCCGCCTCGTCGGCGCACATGTCCAGCAGCGGCTCGCGGTAGATCGTGATCCGGTCCGGCATGACCCCGGCGTAGGTGCTGTCGCGCTCGGTCAGCGCGATGCCCTCGTACAGCCCGAGCAGCGACGGGTCCTCGGGGTTGGCGTCCTCGACCAGCACCACCACGTTGTTCATCGCGGCCGCGAACTCCGCGGGCAGCAGGTCCAGGGCGTCCGCGACGAGTTCCTCGAACCGGGCGCGGGTCATCTCCACCGGCATGGTGCCGTTCTACCAGCTCAGCGGGGTGCGGTGGCGGGTGCGCCGGGCTCGCCCGGGGCGGTGAGGCGCGGCGCGGGTTCCTTGCCGACCCACACGTCACCCTTGACGCTGCCGGTCACCGGGGCCAACCCGCTGCCGTCCGGCAGCTGCGCGCTGACCTTGCAGTTGACCTGCCGCGACCCGGCATCCCAGCTCTCCTGCGGCAGGGTGTCCCAGTAGACGACCAGGCCCTTGTCCCTGGCCGCGGTGGGGCTCCCGGCGTAGCCGGCGGTCAGCTCCTCGCACCGGCCGAACAGGAAGCCGTCCTGGTCCTGCTCGGCCGGGTAGCCGCCGGGGAACTGGTCGCCGAGGTCCACCACGCCGGTGATCTCCACCGAGTGCGGCCGCGCGCAGTCCACCGGGTCCCACACCGCGGTGCCGTTGATGCCCAGGCAGCGGCCCTCCGGGTAGACGTTGGACTGGTCCGTCGTCGAGGCGCTGCCGGTGATCGGGTAGAGCTTGCCGGACGGTCCGGGCTGCTGGAGGCCGCAGTGCAGGGTCCGGTCGCCGTCGGCCCAGCCGTCCTCGCTCGGCGTGAACGCGCCGACGCTGAACCGGCCGTTGGGGTCGAACCGGCCGGACAGGAACCCGGTGGAGACCTCCACACAGCGCTCCTGCTTGATCTGCTGCCACTGCTCGGTGCCCGGGAACGGGGCGTCGTCGCCGAACTGCGGGCGCAGGTCGGCGGTGCCGGTGACCTCGAACAGGTGCGGCTCGGCGCAGGTGACCTTGCGGATGTCGGCCGCGCCGGGCTCGGCCCAGTTCAGGCAGCTGCCGGGCGGCGCGGTGAACACCTCCCGGGGCAGCGGGGCGGAGCCGAGCTGGTTGGGTCGACCGCTCTGCGAGGTCCCGCCGCTCGGCCAGTTCAGCAGCGCGCTGACCACCAGGACCAGCAGGGCGCCGAGCACGGCGCAGATCATCACCAGCCGGGTGTTGGGCTTCTTCCGGCTGGAGCTCTGGGGTGCATCGGGCGCGGCCATCGAGGACATGATGCCTGGTCCGACAGGCCGGTGCGCGGCTACCTGCGGCCGGTTCGGAACCGATTCGTTGCCGGGGCCGTCTGCAGGATGGGTAATGTTGCTTCCGGGAGTGGGGTTATGACGGAAGATGGCAAGCCAGTGGCAGACGACGAGCAGTCGGGCGGGGGGACGTCGCCGACCCCCCCGGAGCAGCCCGAGCGGTCGACGGCGGAATCGGCGCGTGGTCAGATCCGGTACCAGGATCCGGACAGCACGACCCCGCGCGAACCGACGCTGGCCGAGCAGCGCGCTCGCATCGCGGCCGAGAAGCGGCGCGAGGAGAAGCAGCGCGCCGAGCTGGAGGCGGCCGAGCAGAAGAGCCAGAAGCGCCGCCGCGTGATGATCGGCGGTGGCGTGACGGTCGGCGTGGTGGCGCTGGTCGCCGCGATGTACTCGGCGTCCGAGGTCAGCAACGAGGCCAACGCCAGCGAGCAGTACTGCGCCACCGATCAGTCCGGTCAGCCGGGCGTCCGCGACCAGGACGACTTCTGCGACGAGCAGTACGTGCACAGCCACGGCGGGCACGTCACCGGCGGCATGTTCTTCATGCCGATCTTCCTGCCGAGCGGCATGCCCTCCGGGCAGTACAACTCCTACCGCTACGCCTACACGCCTGCCGGTGTGTCGGCCCCGCCGGTGGGATCGCCCGCGACCGGGTCGTCCTTCACCAAGCCGTCAGGCTCCACGATCAAGGACACCAGCGGCAAGACCATCCAGCGCGGTGGGTTCGGCATCAACAACAAGAGCGGTAGCAGCGGGAGCTGACGGGTGCGACGCAGGACAACCGAGCGGCGGCCGGACTGGCAGGCCAAGGTCGAGGAGCTGGGGCTGGTCTTCGGCACCCCCGCCCGCGCGGCGGACGGCTCGGCGCGGCCCTACTGGGACGAGGGCGCGCACTACGAGTTCAGCCTCGACGAGGTCCTCTCCCTGGAGGCCGACGTCGAACTGCTGCACTCGATGTGCCTGGGCGCGGTGGAGCACGTGATCACCACCGAGCGGTACCGGGACTTCGGCATCCCCGAGTGGGTGTGGCCGCACATCGCGGAGTCCTGGAAGCGCGGCGACCCGCACCTGTACGGCCGCTTCGACCTGCGCTACGACGGCACCGGCCCGGCCAAGCTGCTGGAGTACAACGCCGACACCCCGACCTCGCTGCTGGAGGCCGCGGTCGTGCAGTGGCACTGGCTGACCGAGTGCCACGAGGGCGACGACCAGTGGAACTCCATCCACGAGAAGCTGGTGGAGCGCTGGGCCGAGATCAAGGACCAGCTGGCCACCACCGAGGTGCACTTCACCTGGTCCTCGGCCGACACCACCGGTGAGGACAACATCACCGCCGCCTACCTGCAGGAGACCGCGGCGGAGGCGGGCCTGAACACCGTCGGCCTGGCCATCGAGGAGATCGGCTGGGACAGCCTGCTGGAGCGCTTCGTCGACCTCGAGGAAGCGCCGATGAACTCCGTCGTCAAGATCTACCCCTGGGAGTGGATGGTCGACGACGAGTTCGGCAAGCACGCGGTGGGCACGCTGCCCGCCACCCAGTGGGTCGAGCCGCTGTGGAAGATGCTGCTGTCCAACAAGGCGCTGCTGGCCGTCCTGTGGGAGATGCACCCCGGGCACCCGAACCTGCTGCCGACGTTCCTGGACCAGCCGGGCCTGCTCACCGAGTACGTCCGCAAGCCCCGGCTGGGCCGCGAGGGCAACAACATCTCCGTGGTGGCGCCGGGTTGGGAGACTGAGACGGCCGGGATCTACGGCGAGGAGGGCTACGTCTACCAGGCGTTCGACCCGCTGCCGGAGTTCGACGGCATGCGCCCGGCCCTCGGCGCCTGGGTGGTCGGCGACTCCTCGGCGGGCCTCGGCATCCGCGAGACCGCGGGCCTGATCACCGACGACGGCGCGGCCTTCGTCCCGCACCGCATCCCCGGCGGCAGCTGAGCGCCCGCGCACCTGGGTAGCCGGGCTTGGGCCACCCAGGTGTCCGGGACAGCCGTGGCAAGGGCTACGCTGACCAGCTGTGATCGACCTGAAGACGCTACGCGATGACCCGGAGGCCGTGCGCGCTTCGCAGCGTGCGCGCGGTGAAGACGCGTCCCTGGTGGACGCGCTGCTGTCCGCCGACGAGCGTCGCAGGTCCGCGGTGTCCCGCGCGGACACCCTGCGCGCCGAGCAGAAGCAGCTCGGCAAGAAGGTGGGCAAGGCCAAGGGGGAGGAGCGCGAGGCGCTGCTGGCCCAGGCCAAGGAGCTCTCCGCGCAGGTGAAGGAGGCCGAGGCCGCGCAGGCGGAGGCCGACGAGGAGCTGCTGCGGGCGCAGAAGGCCGTGCAGAACATCGTCGAGCCGGACGTGCCGCCGGGCGGCGAGGACGACTACGCCGTGCTCAAGCACGTCGGGGTGCCGCGCGAGTTCGACTTCGAGGTCAAGGACCACGTCGACCTGGGCAACGCGCTCGGGGCCTTCGACATGGAGCGCGGCGCGAAGGTGTCCGGCGCCCGGTTCTACTTCCTCACCGGCATCGGCGCCCAGCTGGAGCTGGCGCTGCTGAACATGGCCGCCGCGCAGGCCACCGCCGCCGGGTTCAGCCTGGTCGTGCCGCCGGTGCTGGTGCGGCCGGAGATCATGGACGGCACCGGCTTCCTCGGCGCGCACTCCTCCGAGGTCTACCGGCTGGAGGCCGACGACCTGTACCTGGTCGGCACCTCCGAGGTGCCGCTGGCCGGGTACCACTCGGACGAGATCCTGGACTTCTCCGACGGCCCGCTGCGCTACGCGGGCTGGTCGACCTGCTTCCGCCGCGAGGCGGGCTCCTACGGCAAGGACACCCGCGGCATCATCCGCGTGCACCAGTTCAACAAGCTGGAGATGTTCGTCTACTGCCGCGAGGAGGACGCGCGGGAGGAGCACCAGCGCCTGCTGGCCTGGGAGGAGGACATGCTGGCCAAGATCGAGGTGCCGTACCGGGTGATCGACACCGCGGCCGGTGACCTCGGCGCCAGCGCGGCCCGCAAGTTCGACTGCGAGGCCTGGGTGCCCAGTCAGCAGACCTACCGCGAGCTGACCTCCACCTCGAACTGCACCACGTTCCAGGCGCGGCGGCTGAACACCCGCTACCGCGACGAGGAGGGCCGCACCCGCATCGCGGCGACCCTCAACGGCACGCTGGCCACCACCCGCTGGATCGTGGCGATCCTGGAGAACCACCAGCAGGCCGACGGTTCGGTCCGCGTCCCGGTGGCGCTGCGCCCGTTCCTGGGCGGTCGCGAGGTCCTCGAGCCCAAGTGAGGTCGTGAGCGGCGGTGGTGGCGAGAACCACCATCGCCGCTCACGAGTCAGGCCGCTCGGGTGATCTCCTCCGCCAGGCCCTTGTCCAGGGTCACGCGCACCAGCGCCGCTGCCAGCCGGGCGAGGTCGTAGCCCTCGACGAGCTCGCCGAGCTTGCCGGGATCGGCGGGCAGCCCCAGCTTCTTCGCCGCGGCCAGCGACTTCTCGTCGAAGTAGGGCCGCAGCTCCGGCCACACCGCCTGCGCCTCACGGCAGAAGATGTCCGCGCCGACCGGCCCCAGCCGCGGGACCTCCTGCAGCAGCTCCCGGACCTCGTCCGGATCCCCGTCGGCCTTCGCCCGCAGCTTCCGCAGGTCGCCGTTGTAGCGGTCCAGCAGCAGCTGCGCGCCCTTTCCCAGCGCGGTCGAAGTGCTCTCGTCGTAGCGCACGTAGTGCGCCCGGCCGAGCGCGTCGACCCGCTGCTGCCAGGTGGCGTCCCGCATCCGCTGCGCCGTGCCGAACTCCCGCAGCTCCCGCGTCGCGTCGACGGCGATGCCCGCCTTGATCCGGGTCGACAGCAGCACGGACATCACCAGCAGCCGGTACAGCGGCGCGGGCTTGTTCTCGAGCTTGATGCCCGCTTCGGCCGCGTAGGTGGTGCCTGCCTCGTCCAGCAGCGCTTCGACGACCTTGCGCTTCGACATCTCGACCACCACCTCTCGCGGTGAGGGCTACCCGCCCACCCCCGACCGCACACCTGCGCGCGAGATCTCCACGCGAGGCGAGTCCACGAACCTGCTCTTATGGTGGGGGCGTGTCCGATTCCCCTGGTAGCGCGCGTGCGCTCGCCCTCGCCGGGCTCGGCGACCGGATCCGCCGGTTGCGGGTCGCGCGCGGCTGGGAGCAGGGCGAGCTCGCGGAGCGCGCGTCGCTGGACGTGGTGCACCTGGTCAACATCGAGCAGGGCGACGCGACACCGCCGCTGGATGTGCTCGCGCAGCTGGCCACCGCGCTGGACGTCGGCCTGTCCCAACTGTTCACCGACGGCAAGCCAGGCCCGGCGGCGATGGTGCTGCGCGGCAACGAGGTCCCGACGGTCGACACCGACGGCATGGCGCTGCAGGTGCTGACGCCGCGCGCGGTGATCCCCGGCCTCTACGCCGCCCGCTACCGGATCTCCCCGACCAGCGAAGGTGTGCGGCCGGTCAAGCACGAGGGCCACGACTGGCTCTACGTGCTCAGCGGCCAGCTGCACGTTGACTTCGAGCAGGGCGCGACGACGCTGCACGCCGGGGACAGCGTCAGCTTCAGCGCCCGCGTCCCGCACCGGCTTTCGGCCTTGGGCGGCGAGCCCGCCGAGTTTCTGGCGGTGGGGGCGACGCTGCTCGCCACGCCGCGCGGCGAGGTGTGATCAGAGCTCCGGGAGCACCTCGGAGGCGACCTCCTCGACCGTCGACTCCTTGCCCGCGTACGGGCCGTCAGCGCGGGGCCAGTGCGTGATCACGTCGGTGAACCCGAGCTCGGCGGCGCGGCCCACCACGTCGCGGAAGTGCTCCACACTGGACATCGAGAACACCGGACCGGCGTCGGCCTGCAGGTAGCGGGCCACCTTGGCCGGGTCCCGCTCCTGCTCGGCGAGGGTCTCGGCGAACCGCAGCGACAGCTCGGCGACCGACCGCCACCACGACTCCTCGTCCTCCGCCCCGCGGCCGGTGGTCACCCAGCCGCTGCCGTAGCGGGCAGCCAGCCGCATCGAGCGGGGACCGTTGGCGGCCACCACGAACGGCAGGCGGGGCAGCTGCACGCAGCCGGGGTGCCGACGCGCCTGCACCGCCGAGTAGTAGGTGCCGGAGTAGTCGGTGCTGTCGCGGGTGAGGATCAGGTCGAGCAGCTCCAGGAACTCGGCGAACCGGTCGACGCGCTGGCCGGAGGTCAGCTCCGGCTGGCCCAACACCTGGGCGTCGAAGCCGAGGCCGCCCGCGCCGACGCCGAGGGTGATCCGGCCGTCGGAGATGTCGTCGAGCGCGGTGAGCTCGCGCGCGAAGTGCACCGGGTGGCGGAAGTTCGGCGAGGCGACCAGGGTGCCCAGCCGGATCGTCGAGGTGGCCATGGCGGCCGCGGTCAAGGTCGGCACCGCGTCGAACCACGACTTGTCCACAAGGGACCGCCACCCCAGGTGGTCGTAGGTCCAGGCGTGGGCGAAGCCGTACTCCTCAGCCATCCGCCACATCGGCTCGGCGGCCCACCAACGGTGCTCCGGCAGAATCACGATCCCAACTCGCACATGTCGACCGTACTGGTCGAGTGCCACCGGCATCGACCCGATCAGGTGATGCGGAGTGGCGCGGGTCGCGTTGACGGGTGCTGGGTGGCGGGTCCGCGCAGCCCGGGAGGCAGGATGGCGGGGTGCGCAAACCCGGCCTGGTGGCATCCGACGTGGACGGAACCCTGCTCGACCCGATGGAGCGGGTGAGCTCGCGAACTGCGCGCGCGGTGCAGCGGGTGGTCGCCTCCGGTACCCCGTTCGTGCTGGTCACCGGCCGTCCGCCGCGCTGGGTCCCGACGGTGGTGGCGGGCCTCGGGGTGGCCGGGGTGGCGGTGTGCGCCAACGGCGCGGTGCTCTACGACGCCGCGGCCGACAGGGTCCTGCAGAGCCACGTGATCGACTCCCTCGACCTGCACGACGTGGTCCGCGAGCTGCGCCGCGAGCTGCCGGGCTGCGCCTTCGCGGTGGAGCGGACGACGGACGGCGCGCACGACCGGCCGCACGAGCAGTTCCTGGCCGAGACCGGTTTCCGCCGGGTGTGGCCGAACGCGGACATCCGGGTCGCCGAGGTCGACGAGCTGACCGGCAGGCCCGCGGTGAAGCTGCTGGTGCTGCACGAGCACATGACGAGCGCGGAGATGGCCGAGGCGGCGGGTGCGGTGATCGGCTCCCAGCTGCAGCTGACCTACTCGACGTCGGCGGGGTTGATCGAGCTCTCCGCGGCGGGCGTGGACAAGGCGACCGGCCTGGCCGCGGTGGCCGCCGACCTCGGCGTCACGCAGGCGGACGTGATCGCCTTCGGCGACATGCCCAACGACGTGCCGATGCTGTCCTGGGCGGGCCACGGCGTGGCGATGCGCAACGCCCACCCGGCGGCCCTGGCCGCTGCTGACGAGGTGACCACCAGCAACTCCGACGACGGCGTGGCCACTCTCCTCACCCGCTGGTGGTAACCACAGTTTCAACTGAAACTGTAACCTCGTCGCCCGCAGGGGACCACAGTTTCAACTGAAACTGTAACTGAACGTGAGGTGGTGACCCCGCAGTTTCAGTTGAAACTGCGGCTCGGCGTGGGTGGGGTCCGCAGTTTCAATTGAAACTGCGAGTTGGCGTGGGTGGGAATCGCAGTTTCAATTGAAACTGCGGGACCGCTGGGTCAGGGGAGGGCGTGGCGTTGCAGGACGGCCGCGCGGGCGCGGATCAGGCCGAGCTTCTCGTAGCCCCGTTGGCCAGGGCAGATCGTCTTGCTGACGTCGCGGTGCCCGAAGATCGTCGGCAGCGCGACCACGGCACCGGCCGGGTGGTGCGAGTTGTTCGCCGGTCCGGCGACCAGCTCGGTCCGGCCGTCGGCGCGCACCCCCGCGGTGCCCAGCTTCCACGCGCTGATCTCCGCGACCGACTCGACCGCCTTGCTGCTCGGCGTCACCCGGTCGTAGTTGCCGAGCATCGACACGCCGAAGGTCTCCTGGTTGAAGCCGCGCGCGTGCCCCCCGACGACGTCGCCGCGCAGTCCACCCGCCCGGCCCTCGAAGACGGTGCCGCACTTGTCGACCAGCGCGTGGTAGCCGATGTCGCCCCACTGCAGCTCGACGGCGTGGTAGCGGTAGATGGCCCGCACGATGTCGGCGGACTGCGCGCAGTCGTAGTCGTTGGTGCCCGCGGTGTGGTGCACGACCACCGCCCTGGTCCGGGTCGGTTCGGGTGCCCAGGTCATCAGGCCTTCATCGGCGCCCCACTGCGCGCGGCTGACGACCGGCGGTGACCCGTCGATCCGGGTGTCCGCATCCGGGGCGGGGCGGGCGCCGGGGTTGATCACGATCAGTTCCAGGTCGGCGGTCGCGTCCGCGCCGCCGCGGGTGGCGCGCACCTGCGCGGTGTCGGCCGGTCCGGTCCACAGCGGTTCGCTGCCGCCCGCCGTCGCTTCCAGCTCGGTCCACTCGCTCCACCCCCCGCTGCCGCGGGTGCGCACCTCGACCTCGTCCGGTGCCGGTCCGCGCCAGCTGAACCCGACCAGGTCGAACGACGTCGGGGTGTGCACCTCGCGGGTCTGCGAGCGGTCCAGCGGCACGTCGCGCAGCGGGATCCGGGTGCTGGACTCCGGGGTGGCGGCGCTGGCCGCGGGCAGCGCCGCGGCGGCCAGCAGCAGTGCGATCGGGAAACCCAGCCGTGGGCGCATGCGTACCTCGCTTCCGAGCAGGGGGACCGGCCGAAAACCGCCAACCGGTTCGGGGGCCGAAGCGAGTATGCGGGCGACTCCGATCGGCCGCCGGTCAACTGCTCTTTCCGGGTGACCCGCCGCCGTCCATTGTGGCCCCGGGCTTCCCTCGCTCCGCCACGCCTTTCCGCCCCGCGCACCGTTCGGGGGCAATTCTTCCTGACCGGGTCACCGCGATTTCAGTGGAGATCGCGGGTCTTCGGTGCGCCGGGACCCGACACACCGGTGGACGACTCGCGCGACTCAGTCCAGGAGCGCGCAGTGCTCAGCGGATCTCCTGCGGCGCAGCGGCGACGGGCTCCGGGGTGCGGTCGGCGCGGGGTCGGAACCGCGCGTACGCCACGGCGGCGGCCACCAGGAACCCGATGCCGATCAGCGTGTATGAGTTGCCGACGACCTGCTGCGAGAACGTCCAGTCCAGCTCGCGGTCGTTGGTGTTCGGCAGGTACCACTGCGGCGCGAACACCACGTTCAACGCGCAGATCACCACCGCGTAGAGCACTCCGTACCAGCGGTGCCGCACCGCCATGGCGAACAGCAGCGCCAGCGTCGGGCCCGCCCACACCCAGTGGTGCGACCACGAGATCGGCGAGGCCAGCAGCACCCACATCGCGTTCAGGCACAGTGCCAGCGGCACGTTGGCCACCTTCAGCGCGTACCGCATGCCGAGCACCGCCAGCACCAGCAGCAGCACCGAGCCCAGCACCCACAGCGAGTTCAGCGCGAAGCCGGTCAGCTCCTGCTTGGCCAGCGTGCTGCGCAGGGTCATGTTGCCCACGTAGACGGTGCCGAGGTTGTCGCCGTTGTTCCACATGGCGCGCAGCCACCAGTCCGCCGCGTCCTTCGGCATGGCGATGAACCCGACCAGCATGGTCGCCGCGAAGGTGACGCCGGTCACGGCCATCGCGCGGAAGTCCCGGCGCAGCAGGAACAGCAGCAGGAACCCGAGCGGCGTGAGCTTGATCCCGGCCGCGATGCCCACCAGCAGGCCGCGCGGCCAGCGGGTGTGCGGCAGCAGGCAGTCGGCCGCCACCAGCGCCATCAGGATGAGGTTGATCTGCCCGTAGCCGATCGTCTCGCGGGTCGGCTCGATCAGCGTGAACCACGGCAGCAGCAGCGCGGTGGCCACCGCCACCTGCCCGGCCCGCGGTGCCAGGTGGTGCGAGGAGCGGGCCAGCGCGTACGCCGTGACCAGGATCGACAGGTGCGACAGCACGGAGACGGCGATGCCACCACCCTCGCCCGACAGCCAGTTCAGCGGCACGAACAGCAGGACCGCGAACGGCGGGTAGGTGAACGGCAGGGTGCCGGAGTCCGGTGACTCCGGGGTGAGGTCGTCGCCGTAGACGTCGTAGCCGAGCAGCCAGGCGCGGGCACCGAGGCGGTAGACGTCGGTGTCGAGGAAGCCGTGCGAGTTGTTCCACTGCACGTAGTAGATCGCGAGGATCTCGATCACGATCGCCACGACAAGCAGGTGCCGCCCGTCACGAGCACGTGCCAACCCGATGCTCACCACCCCAGGATCCTTGCGCCCGCGCTCGCGTGCAGGAGCAGGGCGCGTCGACGTGAGGTGCGATCGTACTTGGCGCACGACACGCCGGGCGGGTCGCCTGACGAGTAATAACAGTGGCGAATAGTTGCTTGCTGTACCGCCGCATTCACCCGGAGTTCACCCGCCGTCCCCCGGTGAAGGCGGACAAACTGCCATTTGCGGCGATATCGACACGCCCTGTAGCGATGCGTAGTGGCGAACGTCAACGCGGTTTCGGGGTGGCGTTCTGCCCCCGCTACCCTCGACGGCTGTGAGCTTCGCAGGCTATGACCTGATCGTTGTTGGTTCCGGATTCTTCGGCCTCACGATCGCAGAGCGCGCCGCCACCCAGCTGGACAAGCGGGTGCTGGTGCTGGACCGACGTGACCACATCGGGGGCAACGCCTACTCGGAGGCGGAGCCCGAAACAGGCATCGAGGTGCACCGCTACGGCGCGCACCTCTTCCACACCTCGAACAAGCGCGTGTGGGACTACGTGAACCAGTTCACCGAGTTCACGGAGTACCAGCACCGGGTGTTCACGCAGTACCAGGGGCAGGTCTACTCGATGCCGCCGAACCTGGCGACCATGAGCCAGTTCGCGGGTCGGTACCTGAGCCCGGACCAGGCCCGCGAGTGGGTGGCCGAGCACGCCGCCGAGATCCAGGGCGAGGTGGACAACGCCGAGGAGAAGGGCATCTCCCTGGTGGGCCGCCCGCTGTTCGAGGCGCTGTTCCGCGGCTACACCGCCAAGCAGTGGCAGACCGACCCCAAGGAACTGCCGGCGTCGATCATCACCCGCCTGCCGGTCCGCTACACGTTCAACAACCGGTACTTCAACGACAGCTTCGAGGGCCTGCCGGTCGACGGCTACACCGCGTGGCTGGAGAAGATGGCCGCCCACGACAACATCGACGTGCGGCTGAGCACCGACTTCTTCGACGTGCGCGGTGAGCTGCCCGCCGACGTCCCGGTCGTCTACACCGGTCCGCTGGACCGCTACTTCGACTACGTCGAGGGCGAGCTGGGTTGGCGCACCCTGGACTTCGAGACCGAGGTCGTCGAGACCGGCGACTACCAGGGCACCTCGGTGATGAACTACGCCGACGAAGAGGTCCCGTACACCCGGATCCACGAGTTCCGGCACTTCCACCCGGAGCGGGACTACTACCCGAAGGACAAGACGGTCATCGTCCGCGAGTACTCCCGGTCCGCGGAGAGCGGGGACGAGCCGTACTACCCGATCAACACCCCGGAGGACCGGCGCAAGCTGGAGGCCTACCGCGAGCTGGCCAAGAAGGAGGCCAAGGAGCACAAGGTCATCTTCGGTGGGCGGTTGGGCACCTACAAGTACCTGGACATGCACATGGCCATCGGCTCGGCGCTGAGCATGTTCGACAACAAGATCGCCCCCTACTTTACCGAGGGTCGTTCGCTGGACGGCTCGTTGGAGGACTGACGTGACCGACCGGACCCCCCGAGAGGACCGTTCTCCCGCCGCGGGGGAGAGCAAGCTCAGCGACGTGACGTCGATGCGCTCCGGTACGCCGGACGTGCCCAACCAGCAGGTCCTGCAGCGCGTGGTGTTCCCGCGCAGTGAGGACCCGCTGGACGTGCGCCCGCTGTACATCGACGAGCCGGCGTCGCTGGACAGCGCCGCGACCGTGGTGTCGCGGCGCCGGTTGCTGGTGCCCGCGCACCGCAAGATCTCCTTGGCCTCCTACTTCAACGCGTTCCCGGCCAGCTACTGGAAGCGTTGGACCAAGGTCGACGAGGTCGTGCTGCGGCTGAAGGTCAAGGGGGCCGGTCGGCTCGACGTCTACCGCTCGAAGGCCAACGGCGACAGCGTCCACCTGCAGGGCACCCCGGTGGACAGCGCGGACTGGACCTCGCTGGAGTTCCGGGTGTCGCTGACGCCGTTCGAGGACGGCGGGTGGATCTGGTTCGACCTGTTCACCAACGACGCGCCGCTGGAGGTCGACGAGGCGGCGTGGACCACCGACGTGCCGCTGCCGGACCAGAAGGTCGTCATCGGCACCACCACGATGCGGCCCGCCGACTGCGTGCTCGCGCTCCAGACGCTGGGTGAGGACCCGCAGGTCATGGAGGTCGTGCAGCGCGTCGTGGTGGCCGACCAGGGCCCGCAGAAGATTCGCGACACCGAGGGCTTCGACGAGGCGGCCCGCCGCATCGGCGACAAGCTGCAGGTGATCGAGCAGGACAACATCGGCGGCTCGGGCGGCTTCGGCCGCGTCATGTACGAGGGCATCCACAACTCCGACGCCGACCAGGTCATGGTCATCGACGACGACATCGCGCTGGAGCCGGACGGCGTGCTGCGGGCGAACGCCTTCGCCCGCGCCGCGACCAACCCGGTCATCGTCGGTGGCCAGATGCTGAACCTGCAGGCCCGCTCGCGGCTGCACACCATGGGCGAGGTCGTGGACCTGGGCCAGGGCATCTGGCGGGCCGCGCCGGGCGCGGTCACCGACCACGACTTCGCGAAGAAGCCGCTGCGCAAGACCACCAAGCTGCACCCGCGCATCCACTCCACCTACAACGGCTGGTGGATGTGCCTGTTCCCGCGCGAGGTGATCGAGCGCACCGGGCTGCCGCTGCCGCTGTTCATCAAGCACGACGACTCGGAGTACTCGCTGCGCGCGGGTGAGCGCGGGTACCCGACGGTGACGTTGCCGGGCGCGGCGATCTGGCACATGCCGTGGACGGACAAGAACGACGCCACCGACTGGACGGCGTACTTCCACACCCGCAACCGGCTGATCCTTGCCGCGCTGCACAGCCCGGACGAGGTCAAGGCCAACATCATCAAGCAGGGCCTCAAGCTCACCCTGCGGCACCTGCTGTCGATGGAGTACTCCACGGTGGCGGTGCAGCAGAAGGCGCTGGAGGACTTCATGGCGGGCCCGGAGGGCCTGTTCGACAGCCTCCGCACGGCGCTGCCGGAGGTCCGGGAACTGCGCAAGGGCTACGACGACGCCAAGACGTTGCCGTCCGCCCGCGAGTTCCCGCCGCCCACGGCGAACCCGATCATGGCCGAGGGCCTGCTCAAGCCGCCGGTGAACCCGGCGGTGATCGCGGCGCGCGCGTCCAAGGCGCTGCTGCACAACCTCAAGGAACCGGCCAAGGACGCGGGCGAGCGGCCGCAGCTGAACGTGCCCGCGGCCAGCGCCCGGTGGTTCCTGCTGGGCAACCTCGACAGCGCGACGGTGTCGAACGCGGACGGCAGCGGGGTGGCGTTCCGGCGCCGCGACCCGGAGGAGTTCCGCCGCCTCGGCATGCGGGCCCTGGCCAACTACAAGCGGCTGGGGCAGGAGTGGACCAGGCTGTGCGCCGTCTACCGTGCGGCGCTGCCCGAGCTGACCAGCCCGGAGTCCTGGAAACAGGTCTTCGACCAGAAGTGACCCCGATCCACCCGGAGACGATGTGGCAGAGCTGACGACGGCGACCGGTTCCGAAGAAGCGGTCGCCGCATCCGCCGACGAAGCACCGGCGACGGTCACGCCCGAAACCGTCGCGCTGCGCAAGGTGCAGGGCGCGCTGGCCAAGCCGGCCGTGGTCAAGACCGCTCGGGCGATGTCGCTGTTCGGCGAGCACGCCGGTGGCTGGCTGGCCATCGGCGCGGTCGGCGCGCTGGTGGACCGCGAGCGCCGCGGCGAGTGGCTGACCGCCGCCGCCGGGGTCGCCGCCGCGCACGCGGCCTCGATCGCGGTCAAGCGCGTGGTGCGGCGCCGTCGGCCGTCCGACCCCGAGGTGCAGGTGCTGGTCGGCACGCCGAGCAAGTTGAGCTTCCCGTCCTCGCACGCGACGTCCACGACGGCCGCCGCGGTGCTCTACGGCGGGTTGACGGGCAAGAAGCTGACCCCGGCGCTGGTGCCGCCGATGATGGTCAGCCGCCTTGTCCTGGGGGTTCATTATCCGAGCGATGTGGTCGCCGGTTCTGCGCTGGGCGGTGCCGTGGCGTGGGGCGTGCGGCGATTCATGAGACGGCGGAGGAACCGTGGCTGACAAGAACGAAACCGAGGCCGACACCGGCAGGACCGATGCGTCGGCCGAGGCCGACGGCAGCAACGGTGCCCACGTCGGCGATGCGCTGCTGAGCGGGAACGGCGAAGTGGCCAGCACGGACGGCGAGGCCGAGTCGGCGGAGGCCGCGGCCAAGCGCGTCGAGGTGGAGACCGACGCGGAGGGCACCATCGGCGCCGAGTTCGGCGACGAGGTGCTGGAGCCCGCGCCGGAGAAGTCCGACGACATCAAGGACAAGTCCTCGGACGCCTACCACGCGAAGGTGACCGCGAAGGCCGGCACCACGGCGGGCCTGGTCACCGGGCTGGTCAAGGAGCTGCGCCCCAAGCAGTGGGTGAAGAACGTCCTGGTGCTGGCCGTGCCGTTCGCGGCGGGCGAGATCCTGGACCCGGTCGTGCTCTGGCACGCCGTGGTGGCGTTCATCGTGTTCTCGATGGCCGCCTCCGGCATCTACTTCGTCAACGACGCGATCGACGTCGAGGCGGACCGCCAGCACCCCACCAAGCGCAACCGCCCGATCGCGGCCGGGCTGATCCCGGTGCCGATCGCCTACGCGGTGTGCGTGCTGCTGCTCGGCGGATCACTGCTGATCTCGGCCTTCACCAGCACCCCGCTGCTGGTGGTGATGGCGGTCTACATCGCGGTGCAGCTGGGCTACTGCTTCGGCCTGAAGCACCAGCCGGTGATCGACCTGTGCATCGTGGCGTCCGGCTTCCTGCTGCGCGCGATCGCCGGTGGTGCCGCCGCCGGGCTGGTCATCACGCAGTGGTTCTACCTGATCGTCGCGTTCGGCTCGCTGTTCATGGTGGCGGGCAAGCGCTACGCCGAGGTGAAGCTGGCGCTGGAGACCGGCGCGAAGATCCGCAAGTCGCTGAAGGCGTACTCGCCGTCCTACCTGCGGTTCGTGTGGGCCATCGCGGCCGCGATCACGATCATGTCCTACGCCCTGTGGGCCTACGACATCCGCGAGTTCGAGATGTCGCGCTGGGGCCTGATCTCGATCGTCCCGATGGTGGTGGCGATCCTGCGGTACGCGGTGGACATCGACAAGGGCGTGGCGGGCGAGCCGGAGGAAGTGGTCCTGAAGGACAAGGTCCTGATGGTCCTCGGCCTGATCCTGGCGGGCTGCCTCTTCCTCGCCTTCTACCTCTGACCTCACCGAACAGCGCCCCCGGTCCCCGGACCGGGGGCGCTGTCGCGTCCAACCCCGCTGGCCAGACTCCTGCGGGGTTGACCGTCGACCCGTCGGCACTGCTGCCGCGGTGAGTGGCGGGTTGTTCACCTGGCGATCACCCGGAGGGCAGCGGAGCTTCATCGTTCGGGGTGAGGGTGGTTCCCGTTCCCGAACCATGGAGGTCGTCGTGCCCGAATCCCTCTCGCGGCGCAGTGTGCTGCTGGGTGGAACGCTCGCCGGTGCTGCCGCGCTGACCACTGCCACCGCGCTGCCGGTCGCCGCGCTGCCCGGTGCTGGTGCCGCCCGGCGCGGTGAGGTCTTCACGCTGGGCGTCGCGTCTGGTGATCCCGCGCCGGACGGCGTGGTGCTGTGGACCCGCCTGGCCGCCGATCCGCTGGCCGAGGACGGCATGGGTGGGATGCCGAACAAGACCCTCCCGGTGCAGTGGGAGGTCGCCGAGGACGCGAAGTTCACGCGCGTCGTGCAGCGCGGCGAGGCGCAGGCCGCGCCGGAGCTGGGGCACAGCGTGCACGTCGAGCTGACCGGGCTGCGCCCGGACCGCGAGTACTTCTACCGCTTCCGCGCCGAGGGTGCGCTGTCGCCGACCGGCCGCACCCGCACCGCGCCGCTGCCCGGCGCGCTGACCAGCCTGTCGATGGCGTTCGCGTCGTGCGCGCAGTACGAGCACGGCTACTTCACCGCCTACCGCCACCTCGCCGACGAGCACCCCGACCTGGTGCTGCACCTGGGCGACTACCAGTACGAGTACCAGGCGGGCGACTACGTCGCGCCGAGTGGCAACCCGCGCGACCACGCCGGTCCGGAGACCGAGACGCTGGCCAACTACCGGCAGCGGCACGCCCAGTACAAGACCGACCCGGACCTCCAGCACGCGCACGCGGCGGCCCCGTGGGTCGTGGTCTGGGACGACCACGAGGTGGACAACAACTGGGCCGACGAGGTCCCCGAGAAGCCGGAGGTCCCGCAGCCGAACTTCCTGGAGCGCCGCAAGGCCGCCTTCCAGGCGTACTACGAGAACATGCCGCTGCGCCGCGCGCAGGTCCCGCGCGGCATCGACCTGCGCCTGCACCGCCGCATCCAGTGGGGGCGGCTGGCGAACTTCCACATGCTCGACACCCGCCAGTACCGCGACGACCAGGTGGGCGGCGACGAGGTGCCCACCCAGGACCCGGAGCGGCTGAACCCGAAGCGCAGCCTCACCGGCGCGGAGCAGGAGCGCTGGCTGCTCAAGAACTTGCAGCGGTCGCACGCCCGCTGGGACGTGCTCGGCCAGCAGGTCATGTTCGCCGAGATCGACTACCTCCAGGGCGACGGGGAGGGCTTCAACCCGGACGCCTGGGACGGTTACGTGGGCTCCCGCGAGCGCGTCATCCAGGGCTGGCAGCGGGCCAAGGTGCGCAACCCCGTGGTGCTGACCGGTGACGTGCACACCCACTGGGCCAACGACATCCACTACCGGGACGAGGTCGTCGGCACCGAGCTGACCACGACGTCCATCACCAGCGGCGGCGACGGCTCGGCCGAGCTCACGGACCGGGAGGAGGCCTACCTGGCGGAGAACCCGCACGTCCGCCTCTACCGCAACCAGCGCGGCTACATCAGCACCAAGATCACGCCGGACTCGCTGCGGGCGGACTACCGCGTCCTGCCGTACGTCTCCAAGCCCGGCGCGCCGGTCGAAACTCTCGCCACCTTCGTGATCGAGGACGGCAAGCCGGGCCTCAACAAGGCCTGACCACTCGTGAGTGGCGATGGTCGTTAGGGCCACCATCGCCGCTCACGAGTCGGTGCGCTGGCGCGTGGCGGCGAGGCTGCCGAGCAGCGCCAGGGCTTCGCTGCTCGGTGAGCCGGGTTCGGCGTGGTACACGACGAGTTCCTGGCCGGGGCTGGACCGCACGTCGAAGGTCTGCATGGTCAGCGTCAGCGGGCCGACGTCGCGGTGCTCGAAGCTCTTGCGCGCCAACGCCTTGCCCCGGGCGTCGTGGTTGCTCCAGAGCTCGGCGAACGCGGGGCTGGCGTCGAGCAGTTCCGCCAGCACCCGCTGGATCCGCGGGTCGTCGGGAGCCTTGCCGTGGCCGAGGCGGAAGCCCGCCACCGAGTTCCGCGCGACCTCGGGCCAGTCCCGGTAGAAGGTCCGCGCCGCCGGGTCGGTGAACACCACGTGCATCAGGTTCCGCGAGTGCGTCCAGTCGTGGAACAGCGCGTCCGCGATGGCGTTGGACGCCAACACGTCGAACGCCCGGTTGTAGACGATGGCCGGGTTGTGCGGCCACGCGGACATCAGCTCCAGCAGGCTCGGGTCGACCCGGTCGGGCACCGCGGCCGCGCGGGCGCGCGGGCTGAGCCCGGCCAACCGGAACAGGTGCTGGCGGCCGTCCTCGCCGAGCCGGAGCGCGGTGGCGAGGGCATCGACGACCTGGGCCGACGGTGTTCGCTCGCGGCCCTGCTCGAGCCGGATGTAGTAGTCGACGCTCACCCCGGCCAGCAGGGCGACCTCCTCGCGCCGCAGCCCCGGGACCCGGCGCGGGCCGGTGCTGGGCAGGTCCACCTCGCCCGGGCCGAGCTGCGCCCGCCGCCCGCTGAGGTACTCGCCGAGTTCGGATCGTCCCACGTCAGCAGCGTAGGTGAGCGCAGCGGCAGCTGTCCTGGGTGCGCTACTCCCAGGGACGGCGCGGCCTCCCGCGCGGCGGCGGGCCCGGCCATCGTCGGGGCATGCCGAACAACGAAAAGCGCAAGGTCGTGCTCGTCACCGGGGCCAGCAGTGGGATCGGCGAGGCCATCGCCACCCGCCTGCTCGGCAGCGGGCACCACGTCGTCGCCGGTGCGCGGCGCGAGGACCGGCTGCAGGACCTCGCTGAGCGCACCGCGGCGGAGGCGCGTCGCGCGGGCGGGAGCCTGCACCCGGTGCGGCTCGACGTCACCGACCGGGCGGAGGTGGCCGCGTTCGTCGAGTTCGCCCGCGACCGGTTCGGGCGCGTCGACGTCCTGGTCAACAACGCCGGGGTGATGCCGCTGTCGCGGCTGGACAGCCTGCTCGTCGACGAGTGGGACCGGATGGTCGACGTGAACGTGCGCGGCCTGCTGCACGGGATCGCCGCGGCGCTGCCGCACTTCACCGCGCAGGGCTCCGGGCACTTCGTGACGATCGCGAGCATCGGAGCCCACCAAGTAGTGCCCACCAGCGCCGTGTACTCCGGGACGAAGTACGCGGCCTGGGCGATCACCGAGGGCCTGCGCCAGGAAGCCGATCCCACGATCCGCGTCACCACCATCTCGCCGGGCGTGGTCACCTCCGAGCTCGCGGATTCCATCACCGACCGGGGAGCGGCCGCGGCGATGCGCACCTACCGCCAGCACGCCATGGAGCCGGAGGCCATCGCCGGTGCCGTGTCCTACGCGCTGGACCAGCCCGACGACGTGGACGTGAACGAGGTCGTCGTCCGCCCGACCCGACAGCGCTGAACCGAGGAGAAGCCATCATGACCAACGCACTCCCCACGAGCTGGGACCTCACCGGCCGGGTGGCGGTCGTCACCGGAGCCGCCCGCGGCATCGGCCGGGCCACCGCCGAGCTGCTCCGGGCACGCGGCGCCCGGCTGGTCGTCACCGACCAGGCCGAGGCCGTCACGCAGCTCGCCGAAGCGGACCCCGACGGCGTGGCCGCCCTGGTCGGCGACGTCGCCGACGAGGACCTGGCGCGCGGGACCGCGGAACTGGCCCGGAACCGGTTCGGCCGCCTCGACATCCTGGTCAACAACGCGGGCCGCACCCTGAACAAGCCGGTCACCGAGACCACCACCGACGACTTCGAAGCCATCATGCGGGTCAACGCGCGCGGGAACTTCGTCCAGGCGCGCGAGGCGTTCCGGGCGATGGACAGCGGTGGCTCGATCGTCTCGATCGCCTCGGTGTCCTCGGTCGTCGCCTTCGAGACCCAGACCGCCTACGCCGCGTCCAAGGGCGCTCTGGCGCAGATCACGCGCGTGCTCGCCATCGAGGGCGGGCCGAAGGGCATCCGCTCCAACGCCGTGCTGCCCGGCGTGATCGACACCGACATCATGGAGGGCGTCGTCGACAACGGCCGCGAGATGCTCGCCTCCTTCGGCCCGTCTCACCCGGTTGGCCGCATCGGACGGCCCGACGAGGTCGCCGAGGCGGTGGCGTTCCTGGCCTCCGACGCGGCGAGCTTCATCACCGGCGCGCTGGTGGCCGTCGACGGCGGGTGGACGGCCCGGTGACTACGGGCGCCGGTTGCTGAGACCGAGGCGGTCGGTCACCTCGTGGGCCATCGCGATGGCGTAGGACTGGCCCCGGTCCTGGGGGTGGACCTGTGACATCGTCGCCAGGGTCACGCCGGGCATCTGGGTGCGGTGGCCGGGGATCAGGGCGCGGTACTCCGGCGTCACGATCGGCTGCGCGAAGGGTGCCTTGGAGAAGTGCCACTTCTGGATCCAGGAGCGGTCGAAGTCCGGGTTCAGCTTGCGCAGCCAGGGGACGTAGCGCTCCAGCAGCTCCGCCGGGTCGGTGGTGAAGCGCCAGTCCTCGCGCGGCACGTAGTTGCCGACGTAGACGATGTGCCGACCGCCGTACTCCTCGCGGTCCACCATGTTGGTGTGCTCCACGACCGCCAGGAACGGGAACGCGGTGTCGTTGATGTTCAGCCAGTAGTGCGGGATCACGCTGCGGTCGCACTCCAGGACGAAGCACGTCGCGCCCAGGTACTGGTTGCGCCACAGCACGTCGTCGGTCTCCACCCCGGCGGCCTTCGCGAACACCGGCTGCGGAACCGTTGCGATCACCTGGTCGAACTCGTAGCTGCTGCCGTCCCCGGCGCCGACCAGGACCGTCGCGCCGGGCTGGCGGATGGTGGCCACCGGCTTGTTGAACTCGACCTTCCCGCCGCGCTCGGTGACCGCGTCCAGCAGCGCGCGGTAGACCTGCTCGAAACCGCCGTGCACGTACCCGAGTTCGAAGGTGCGGTAGTGAATCCGCGCCCACAGCCAGGCCATCGAGATCTGCTCGGCGTGCATGCCGAACTTGCCCACCAGCAGCGGTTCCCAGATGCTCTCGGTGACGCGGCGACCAGCCCAGCGGCGCATCCACTCCAGCGCCCGCACCGAGTTGAACCGCTGCCCGTCGCGCACCGCCTTCAGCGCCGCCGCCGAGGCACCGAAGCGCAGCTTGTCCAGCACCGAGAAGCCGGGGAACCGCAGCATCTCCTGCGGGGTGCCGAAGTCGTGCAGCTGCCCGTCGGCGTAGACCCCGGTGGTGGGGCGGTGGAACCACAGCAGGTGGCCGAGCCCGAGCTCCTCGACCAGCCCGATCATCGCCCGGTCGGTGCGGAAGCTGTGGTGGTAGAACCGCTCCAGCGGGGTGCCGCCGACCTCGATCGACGCGGCCAGCCCGCCCAGTTCGGCGGAGGCCTCCAGCACCGTCACGTCGTGCCCGGCCTTGACCGCGTCGTAGGCGGCGGTCAACCCGGTCGCACCCGCACCGACGATGCCCACTCTCATCCGAAGCTCCACTTCTTGTTGATGGTGTACTGGAGGAGCAGCACGACCGGCAGCGAACCGGCCTTGACCAGGTTCGGGTCGATGCCCAGCCAGCCGGAGAACACCTGCAGCAGCAGGAAGGTCAACGCGATGCCGGTCAGCCCGACCGCGTAGAAACGCAGGAACCGCACCACGATCCGGTCTCGCTTGCGGAAGTTGAACAGCGCGTTGAGCACGAAGTTGTTGGTGATCCCTGCGGTGGTGCTGATTGCGTTGGCCAGCTGCTCGTGCATCCCGACCGCGTTGAACAGCAGCAGGAACAACAGGTAGTCCAGCAGCACCCCGCTGCCGCCGATCAGCGCGTAGCGCAGCAGCTGGCGGCTGACCAGCGGTTCGCGCCGCGCCAGCTGCTCAGTCCGCGTCATGCCGGATCACATCCTGCACGATGTAGAGGGGCCGCTGCTGCACCTCGCTGTAGATGCGGCCGACGTAGCTGCCGATCACCCCGAGCGAGAGCATCTGCAGCCCGCCGAGGAACAGCATGGCGACCATCAGCATGGTCCACCCGGACACCGTCACCGCGGGGAAGAACAGCCGGAGGGTCACCGCGTACATGATGCCGAGCAGCGCCAGACCCAGGGTGATGAACCCCATCCGGGTGATCATCTTGAGCGGGACGGTGGAGAACCCGGTGACGCCGTCGGCGGCCAGCCGCAGCATCTTGCGCATCGGGTACTTGGTCTCGCCCGCGACCCGCTCGTCCCGGTCGAACAGCACCTCGTGCTGCTTGAAGCCCATCGAGGCGACCATGCCGCGGATGAACCGGCTGCGCTCCCGGAACCCCCGCAGCTCCTCGGCGGCGCGCCGGTTGAGCAGCCGGAAGTCGCCGGTGTCCACCGGGATGTCGACCTCGGCGCAGCGCCGCAGCAGCCGGTAGTACCCGGCCGCGGTGGCGCGCTTGAACCGGGTGTCCTGGCGGGTGCGGCGCCGCGCGGACACGATCTCGGCCCCGGCCACCCACGCGTCGATCAGCTCCAGGCTGACCTGCGGCGGGTCCTGCAGGTCGGTGTCCATCACGATCACCGCGTCGCCCCGGGCGTGGTCCAGCCCGGCGGTGATGGCGATCTGGTGGCCGTAGTTGCGCGCGAAGTCCACCACCCGCACCCGCGGGTCGTTCTTGGCGATGTCGCGCAGCACCCCCAGCGAACCGTCCGCGGACCCGTCGTTGACGTAGATGAACTCGTAGTCGAACTCGGGCCGGGTGGCGGTGGTCGTGGACAGCTCCTCGTGGAAGCGGCGGATTCCGTCCACCTCGTTGTAGACCGGCAGCACGTAGGAGACCAGCGGGGGGCCGTCCGCGGCGTCGTTGCGCGGTTGCTGCTGCGGCACCGGAATCCGGACCTGCTGGCGCATCGTGTCGGCCATGGTCACTCCCCTCGCCAACCCCACCGTGGAGCAGGAACGCTCCGCACGTCGTATTCGTTGCCTGGCATCGAGTAATCCACTTCGATCAGGTGTCCCCATTCGGGGTAATCAGGGGCTTTCTCGACGCCGAGTAGTCGGGTCGGCACCTCTTTCCGGTGACCGACTTCGTTCACCGCGGCGAAGGTCCCGCCGATGCCGCGCGCGAAAGCCGCGGTGCCGCCGAAACCCATCCCGCTGGGCGGGGTGACCAGGTAGGCGGGCGGTTCGACCAGCCCGCCGGAAACCCGCGGCATGTCCCGCAGGCACGGCGCGTTCCAGGTCATCGACCAGTCGACCAGGACCGGCGCCTTGCCCCGCAGGTACTCCGGCAGCGGCACCACATCCCGGATGCGCGGCCCGGCCACCGCGACCCAGCCCGCCGGGTCGGTGGTGCCGTCCACCGCGCGGATCCGCACCGCGGTCGCCCCGGCCGGGACCTCCCCGGCGGGCACCGGCAGGTCGCGCCACGCCGGGTGGTCCTGCGGGCGGTCCGGCACCGCGTGGTCGGTGGGGTAGGCGGGGCGCTCGTCGGCGTCCAGCCAGGTGTCGTCCAGGACGCGCCCGCCCAGCGGACCGGTGGGCGAGGTGAACTCCAGCACCACCCGGTTGCCGTCCCCGCTGCGCCCGGCGACCGCCACCGCGAGCTCCTGGTCCGGCGCGAGCTCGGGCAGCTCGTACCAGCCGGTGGTGAGCTCGCCGGTGGCGATCTGCCCACCGCCGAGGCTGCCCCAGAACTCGCGGACCCCCTCCGGCGGGGCGAACTCGCGCGCGTGCCCGGTCCCGGCGGCGAAGCCGTGGGCCGCGGCGGGACCGCGCGCGACCAGCGCGCCACCGGGGACGTCCGGGGTGGCGACCACGTGGTCGGCGATGCCGCAGCTGCCGTCGGCGATCGCGGCCAGGCCCTGGCCGCCGATGGAGTAGGCGCCGAGCTGGCGGATGGGCGCGACGACGAACGAACCGAGCACGAGCGCCACCGTCACCCCCACCGCGCCCACGCCGACCAGCGCGGGCATCCGGATGAGCAGCCGCGCGGCTCCGCGTCCCAGCAGGACGGACGCCGCCAACAGCGCGGCCACCGCGACCAGCCACCACAGCGGGCTGTTCAGCGGCCGCACCGGCTGCTCTCCCCAAGGCACTCCGTACTGGGAGTGCAGGAACCAGTTGTTCTTCCCGGCGAACGCCAGCGCCGCGGCGAGCACGGCGAGGGCGGTGCACAGGGCACCCGCGACCAGCACCACCCGGTCGTGGGCGAAGCGACGGGCACCGAGCGTGATCAGCACCGCACCCGCGGTAAGGGTAGCGGCTCCGACCCCGGTGAGCGCGCCGAAGTAGTGCGTCCATTTGGAGGGTGTCGCGGTCATCAGCAGGACGCTCAGCAGCAGACAGAGCGGTGGCACGTGCGCCAGGGACATGCCGGGCAGCCGCCGGGCGCCGCGCAGCAGCAGCACCCCGCTGAACACCACGACGACCGCGGTCAGCAGGACCGGGGCGCGGCGCGCGACGTCGCCCTGCAGGTCGAAGCCCAGCAGGTACTGGTAGCGCAGCACTTCCTGGAACCACGGCACGTCCGGCCCGTAGTGGGCGTGCAGCTCGGTGGCCTGGCGGGCGCCGAACAGGGACTGGTCGGCGAACATCGCCACCACGCCCACGGCGGCGATGCCGCCGAGCAGCGCCACGACCGGCGCGCTGAGCAACCGACGGAACTGCGGGGCGAGCACCGCGAACGGGACGACAGCGGTGATGCCCATCGGGTTCACCGCGACCGACAACCCAGCGGCGAGCGCGGCGAGGCCCAGCCACGCGACCCGCTCGCGCCGCACCGCCTGCAGGACGCTGGCCAGCACCGCGGCCAAGCCCAACGCCTCGAAGGGTTCCGGCCGCACGCCCAAGCCGAACGGCAGCCACCAGGCCAAGAAGCTCACCGCGGCCAACAACCGCACCGAACTGCGCCGGGCGAGCCCCGGCAGCACCGCGCCGAGGATGCCGCGGCTGAGCACGAACCAGGTCAGCGCGGCCGCGACCACGCTCGGGATGCGCATCGCGAGCGGGTTGATGTTCCACGCGGCGACGGGCTCGAGCAGGTGCTGGACCAGCGTGAACGGGGCCTCGGAGGAGTTCTCCCAGCGGTAGTAGTTGCCGATGTCCCCGGTCAGGAGCCCGTTGCGCACCGTCATCGCGGCGAACGAGTCATCCGCCGTCGTCGGCCCCAGCACCCACCACCCGCCGAGCATGACCAGGACCCCGAAATCGACCAAGCTCGCCAGGGCCAGCGATCCCCGCCGAGGCCCCGAGCTCGGCTTGGTCGACGACTCCGGTCCTGGCCCCGCCGACGATCCGAGGTCCGGGGGACCTCCGGTGGGAGGTCGTGCGTGGATTCCCCCGGTCGGGTGGTCCTGGGTGGTGAGTTCCGCGAGTTCAAGGGAAATCGGATGTCTGGTCGCCGTTGGAATCGCTCGCTCCCGGCGGGCCCGGTCGTGGGCGAGGAGGGCGGCGAAAGCCAGGACGACCAGCGCGATCTGGGCGATGACCAGGAGTTCCTTGAAGCTGGTGGAGGAGTTCTCGAACCAGTTCGCCGTGGTCACCCGCACTTCGAGGCCCGCCGCCTCGGCGGGGGAGAGGTCGGTGGCGAACGCGACGATGTCGCGCATCCGCACGCCGGGGAGCTCCACCACCCGGTCGCCGATCCGGGCCCGGCTGCCCGCGGTGTCGCCGTCGATGGTCACGTCGCAACCCGCGGTGATCGGCGCGCGCAGCGCCTCGCGGCCGCCGACCAGGGCGATGACGTAGTCGTTCGCGGTGGTGACGGCGAAGTTCTCGGTGGGTTGGCCGGGCGGGCGCCCGGCGACGAGCGTGGTCGGGGAGTCGCGCTGCTGCCCGTTGCGGACCACCGGGCACGGGACCCGCACGTGGACCTCGGCCGGGTGGTACGGGACCACGAACGCCAACGTGCTCTCGGGCAGCTGCCCGGCTTTCGGCCAGGTCACGGTGACCTGCTGGGTGATCACGGGCGCCAACGGCACGGCGAGGGCGACCAGCACGCCGAGCAGCCCGATGACCAGCCCGACGACGCGGAGCTTCCGGCGCTGGCGCGGGGGCGGTGCGGGCAGGGGCCGGTCGAGTTCTGCTGCTTGCCCCACCCCGTCCGCCACGATGCCCCCCGGTCAACTGGCTGAAAACGCAATGCGAACCAGTTTCAGCCAGCCGACCGCTTCCCGCAGCAGCTGACCGGGACGTCCCCACCCGGAGCCCGCAGTTTCAATTGAAACTGCGGATTCCCAGGGGGCGTGGTCGCAGTTTCAATTGAAACTGCGAGGTGCGTGCACCCGGACGTGGTGCCACTCAGTGCTCTTCGAAGGGGTACGGCGGGTCGCCCCGGGTGCCGCTGATCAGGTCCCGGTGGCGGGTTGTGGTGTAGGCGTCCCGTTGGATCCCGTAGTTGACCGCGTAGAGGTGGCCCCAGGTGTGGCCGGGGGCGTCGCGGAGGCGGGTGGGCACCTCGATGCGGCGGGACTGCATCGTCGCGCCCGCGAAGACCCCGCCCCAGTCCGGGTCGACGGCCATCCCCCAGTCGCCGGGCGGCGGGGTCACCATCAGCCGCGGGCTGCTCGCCACACCACCCGCCACCTGCGGGTACGAGTCGCGGCACGGGAACAGGAAGCTCATCGTCCAGTCGATCAGCACCGGTTGCTGGACGTCGAGCGCCTGCCGCAGCGGCACCACGTCGCGCACCACCGGGCCGCTCACCGACAGCCAGCCCTGCGCGTCGGTGGTGCGGTCCTCGGCGAGGATGCGCACGCGGTCCGCGCCGCGCGGGAGGTCGCGGGCGTCGATGTTGTGCAGCCGCCAGGCGCGGAAGTCGCGCCAGTCGAGGGGGCGCCCGTGGCGCGGGTCCTCGAACGGCAGCTCCGTCGGCGGCGGGTCGTGCAGTTCGCGGACGCCCAGCGAGCGGCCTGCGGCGGCGAAGCACTCGACGTGCGCGACGGACACCGGGTGTTGGAAATCGGCACCGGCACCGGCTACAACGCCGCGCTGTTGTCGCACCGGCTCGG